>JAAZEK010000006.1 GCA_012512335.1 Clostridiales bacterium
CTTGTATAACAGCCCATTCTTTTTATAATGAGTTATCCAGAGGAATTCCGGTTCCTATTATTCACGGAATCAGGGAAACAGTAGAGATACTAAAAAACAATGGAGTCAGAAGAGCAGGCATCATGGCCACTGATGGAACAATTCATAGCTGTTTATTTCAACATGAATTGGAGGAGGTGGGAATAACCCCTGTGGTTCCAATAAAATTATTTCAAGACTATATAATGGAATTAATATATAACTGCGTAAAATCAAATAAACCAGTTAACATGGTTAGGTTTTCAGAAGCTTCTGCACATTTGAAAGATAACGGGGCAGAGGCTATAATATTGGGATGCACGGAGCTATCTTTAATTAAACGAGATTATCAAATAGACCCAGGCTACTTGGATGTAATGGAGGTGTTAGCTGGGGCTTCCATCCTTAAGTCCCAAGGAAAACTAAGAAGGGATATTAAGCTATTAGAATTAGTATAGAGAAGCTTATAATCATATATATAAGAGGAAGGTCTGAGTCATGATATGCAAAAAAATGTAATGGAATATCTAGAGAATATTGTTACTAAATATCCTAATAAAACTGCCTATGCAGATGATACGAATAAAATTAACTTTGAGGAAGTTTATACTCGGTCAAGAGCTATTGGAACTTTTCTTGAAAAACAAGGTCATAAAAGGGAACCTTTAATCGTTTTTATGGGTAGACATATTGAGACTATAGTTGCTTATTATGGTGTGGTGTATAGTGGATGTAGTTATGTCCCCATAGATGAGGAAATGCCTCGCCATAGGATAGATTTAATATTTGAAAGCTTGAACCCTGGTGCAGTTATTTGTGATAGAGAAACACAAAATGCTTTGCAGACTTATCAGTACCATGGTAAAATGTACTTGTATGAAGATATTATTAAAACGGAAGTAGATGATGAAGCACTTTGGCAAGTTAGAGTTAGCCAACTGGATATTGACCCGCTATACATTGTATATACTTCAGGCTCTACTGGTGTACCAAAAGGTGTTGTAGCGAATCATCGTTCAGTTATTGATTATATAGAAGGCTTATCCCAAATACTTAAAGTTGATGAAAACACGGTATTTGGTAACCAAACTCCTTTATATGTGGATGCATGCCTAAAGGAGCTTTATCCTACATTGAAGTTTGGTGCCACGGCTTATATAATCCCTAAGGATCTTTTTATGTTTCCCTTAAAGCTGGCTGCTTTCTTAAATGAGCATAAAATAAATACCATTTGCTGGGTAGTATCAGCATTAACCATGCTATCAGCATTCGGTGTTTTAGCTAAAGATTCACCTAAATATCTTCATACTATTGCATTTGGTAGCGAAGTGTTCCCCATAAAGCAATTCAATTTATGGAAGAAGCACCTACCTGATGCTAGAATGATTAATCTCTATGGTCCTACGGAAGCCACTGGAATGGCATGTTATTATGAAGCCAATCGGGAATTTACTTCGGAGGAGGTTATTCCAATTGGAAAGCCTTTTCCTAATACAGAAATTCTCCTGCTAGATGAAGAAGACAAATTAGCTGGGGAAGGACAAGTAGGTGAAATCTGTATTCGAGGTACCCGTTTAACCTTGGGGTATTATAATAGCTTTGAAAAGACTAATGAGGTATTCGTACAGAATCCCTTGAACCCTTACTACCCAGAGCTTATATATCGCACTGGTGATTTGGGTAAGTACAACGAAGATGGAGATTTAATATTTATTTCCCGTAAGGACAACCAAATTAAGCATATGGGACATCGGATTGAACTAGGAGAAATAGAAGCAGCAGCGAATTTACATCCCGATGTACAGGTAGCATGCTGTATTTATGATGAACGTAGAAAAAAGATAGTATTATTCTACGTTGGTGCTCCTGAACCAGGAGATATGGCAACGTTTATGAAGGGCAGGGTTCCTAGATATATGGTTCCAAACTCAATAAAACCTTTGGAAAGCATGCCTTTAACTCCTAATGGAAAATTGGATCGCATGTCCCTTAAAGCAAGTGTATAGTGAACTAGTTTTGCCTATAGAAGTGAGCGTCTTAACGTAGGATAAGTAATAGTAAAATATTGGAGGTTTAACATGGAAGCTTTAATGGAAATATTACAGGATTTACACCCAGACGTGGATTTTGATAGCTGTGACACCTTGATCGATGACAAAATTTTGGATTCCTTTGACATTGTCTCCTTGGTAACAGACATCAGTGAGGAATACGATATAACGATTCCTGTAGAGGAAATCGTACCAACAAACTTCAATTCAGCCAAGGCTCTTTGGGTATTAGTAGAAAGGCTAATTGAAGACGATTAGAATAGGGGATAAATTATGCATTTTGCATCTTTTAGCTTTATAATATTTATTGCAATTTTGGTAGCTCTTTATTATCTTATACCTAAGAGGTGGCAGTGGATGCTACTTTTAGCTGCCAGCTATTTCTTTTATAGCTTTGCAGGAGTAGGGTACCTAGTCTTTATAATATCTACAACATTATCAACCTGGTATGCTTCTATCCGTATGGATAAGTTGAAGCATATTCAAGATGAATATCTAGCAGCAAATAAGAAAGAAATGTCTAGAGATGATAGAAAAATTTACAAGGCAGCTATCAAAACCAAACAAAGAAAATGGTTGCTTTTGTGTCTGCTATTGAACTTTGGTACCTTAGCATTTTTGAAATATGCTGGAGCATTACCATTTGGTAATTTAGGTATTATTCTTCCACTTGGTATTTCCTTCTACACATTCCAATCCATGGGATATTTAATCGATATCTATCGTGGGACTTATAATGCTGAGAGGAATTTGGCAAAGCTAGCTTTGTTTATTTCTTTCTTTCCACAGCTTATACAAGGGCCTATCAGTCGTTTTAATCATTTGAAGGAAACCTTGTTTGCTGAGCATTCATATAATTCCGAAAGCATGACTTATGGGCTTCAAAGGATACTATGGGGGTTCTTTAAGAAATTAGTTATTGCTGATCGCTTATTAGCTGCAGTAAGTACCATTGTTAGAAACCCCAATGATTACCAGGGAGTCTATGTTCTAGTGGGCATGTTCTTTTATGCAATTCAGCTATATGCGGACTTTACTGGTGGTATCGACATAGCCATAGGTGTTGCTCGGCTTCTCGGTGTTTATTTACCAGAAAATTTCGAACGGCCTTATTTCTCCAAATCCATAACAGAGTATTGGAGAAGATGGCACATTACTCTAGGTACTTGGTTTAAAGATTATATGTTTTTCCCTCTGTCTGTAAGTAAGACCATGATGAAGTTAACTAAAAAGATTAGAAGCAAATTCGGAGATGGTATAGGGAAGAGATTTCCAATTTATGTAGCTTCTATAATCGTATGGTTTACCACAGGTATTTGGCATGGTTCTACTTGGAATTTTGTTGTATGGGGCTTGTTGAACTGTCTGGTTATTTTAGTCTCTCAAGAATGTGAGCCATTGTACCAAAGATTCCATAATAGATTTCCTACTGTTGGTCGAACCTTTGCTTATCGACTTTTCCAGGTTTTGAGAACTTTCTGGTTGATGAGTTTCCTTAGAACCCTTGATGTTTATGCCAATGTAGGAACTACTTTCCGTATGTATGCTTCGGTTTTTACTGTCTGGAATCTTCAGGAATTGTTTCAGGGTGGACTATTACAACTTGGCTTGTCTATGGCTGATTATGTTGTCTTAGCATTAGCAGCAGGATTGGTGTTGTATGTTAGCTTACAATCTCGCTCTGGAAGCTTTACTCTTAAGGTTAACAGCTCGCCTATGCCAATGCGCTATGCTGCATATTTCTTTATATTTGCTTGCGTATTGATATTTGGTGCTTATGGTGTTGGATATGACTCCAGCCAGTTTATATATAGTCAATTTTAAAATAATCGTCAAGCTTACTCAAAAATCTATTGACTCGAATTAAGAGTATTTGCTGGACTTGATATAGAAGGGGTATTTACCAATGAAAAAATTTGTGACTCGATTAATAAGTATAATATTGGCAGTACTCATCCTGATGTTTATTCAGGAGTTGTTTATGCCCAAGTATATGAGCTCCATACGTGAAGGTAATTTGGTAGAAGAGTACTATGTATCTAGCAAAGATCATGATGTCATTTTCGTAGGTGACTGCGAAGTTTTCTCAAATGTTTCACCTGTTACACTTTGGGAGGAATATGGAATTACAAGTTATATTAGAGGTAGTGCTCAACAATTAGTTTGGCAATCTTATTACCTCCTTGAGGAAATGCTTGAGTATGAGAAGCCCAAAGTTGTAGTGTTTAATGTATTGGCAATGAAATATAATGAACCACAAAAGGAAGCATATAACCGTCTAACCTTAGATGGAATGAAGCTGTCTAAATCGAAAATTGGCGCTATAAAGGCTTCCATGACCGAAGGAGAAAGCATGATAAGTTATCTTTTTCCACTTTTAAGATACCATGATAGATGGCGGGAACTTTCTGGGGAAGATTTTCGTTATGTAATGGAGAAGGATCCTATTTCTCATAATGGCTATCTTATGAGAAGTGATACCAAACCAGTGGACGTAGTCCCAGAAGGAAGAAAACTACCCGATTACAATTTTGGAGAGAATGCTTGGCATTATCTTGATAAGATGACCGAGCTTACCAAGGAAAATGGTATTGAGTTGATGTTGATAAAATCACCCAGTGTTTATCCTTATTGGTATGATGAATGGGATCAACAAATAGTGAATTATGCAGAAGAAAATGGATTAACCTATGTTAACTTTCTGCCTCTGGCAGAAGAAATGGGAATTGACTACAGCAAGGATACTTATGATGGTGGACTGCATATGAATCTAGCTGGAGCAGAAAAATTTACAGACTATATGGGAGAGGTAATGAAAGAAACCTATGCCCTAGACGACCGTAGAGGAGATGCGAAGGTAGCTGATATATGGGAAGATAAGGTTGCCTATTATGACTGGATGAAGAATGATCAGGCAGACGAGATGCAAAGATACGGCTACTTAAAGAGCTATGGTGCGGCAGCTCAGGCTATGGAGCAAGAAGAAGGAAATAAAATAAGACAATAAGTAATTAGGAGGAAAATCAATATGAAAAAAAGCATTTTAATCTTATTATTAACAAGTATATTATTAGTGGTTGGATGTGGGTCAGGAGAGCAAGCTCAAGGCAATACTCCTAAAGAGAGTTTTCTTTTTGATTATAACGGCATAGAGATACCGCTTCATGCAGACGTAGAACCTATCCTGGAAGATTTAGGAGAACCCATGGATTATTTTGAAGCTGAAAGCTGCGCATTCCAAGGACTGGATAAAACCTACTATTTTGGTGGGTTCGAACTAACAACTTATCCTAAAGATGCTAATACTGATTGTGTATCTGTAATTTATTTCAATGATGATTCCGTTAGCACCAAGGAAGGTGTTTATATTGGATCATCTGAGTCTGATGTATTAGAAGCCTATGGCGATGATTACACAGGTGGAGAAGGATCTTATACCTATACACAGGATGAAGGCTCTATCATGTTTATCATTGAAGATGGAGTAGTAGCTTCTATTAGCTATCAGGCAGTTGTAGAAGGAGCATAATAATTTGAGTTTCTGAAATATGAAGAGTTTAGAGCAGGGAAGAGCCGACTT
Source organism: Clostridiales bacterium (assembly GCA_012512335.1). Lineage (GTDB taxonomy): Bacteria > Bacillota > Clostridia > Caldicoprobacterales > DTU083 > UBA5454. Next base: position 5,650 of record JAAZEK010000006.1, read on the forward strand.
TGGTTCTTCCTTTCTTCTTCCAACATTGACAGGAATTTTTCCATATGTAATAATTAATATAGTAATGGCAGTTCGTGTTAGGCGAATTGTTTTATTAGCTATACAAGAGCAAAAACAAGGAGGATTTTAGTATGGAATTAAGAAAAGACTTTAAGTATTCACTGGTTGTACCAACTAGTATAGGGGTGCGAATAACACCAGCAGATGGTCAACCGGTCCACTCTAGCGATACATTTAAGATGCAGACCACCAGTGCGGAGACCAATGTTGCAAGTATTTCCTCATATCTTGGATTACCTGTTAAGGTACTGACTAAGTTTGTTGAGGGTAGCCCAATTTCAACTTTAATTAAAAGCAACTTGGCAAGCCGTCATATGGATTATGAAGGAAAAGATGTCCCACAGGGAGGACCATGGGGATATAGGCATCAGTTTAATATAGCAGACAGTGGTTACGGTGCTAGAGGTCCAAGAGTACATAATGATCGAGCTGGTGAAGTAGGTTTAACTTTAAGCGTAGACGATTTCGATTTGGAAACCCTGTTTGTAAAGGAAGGAGTTCAAGCTTTACATTTATCTGGCTTAGTAGCTGCACTGTCACATGAAACCAGTATCTTCTGTTTGGAGCTTGCCCGCTATGCTAAGAAACACGGAACTCGTATTTCCTTTGACCTGAATCATAGAGCTTCTTTCTGGGAAAATAGAGAAGAAGAATTACATGAGATTTTTACTGAGATTGCCAGCATATCTGATGTTCTTATTGGAAATGAAGAAGACTATCAGCTGTGCTTAGGTATAAAAGGTCCAGAAGCAGGTGGACAGAACATCGATTCTGAAATCGATAAATTTAAGGAAATGATAATGAGAGTAAAAGAGGCATTTCCTAATGCGTCGGTTTTTGCAAATACTTTAAGAGAAGTTATAGATGCTAATAATCACATGTGGGGAGCCATAGTTCATGAAAATGGTAATTGGCATATTGCTGAATCCCGACAAATACACGTATTAGACCGAATTGGCGGTGGCGACGGTTTTGTTGGTGGTCTCTTATATAGTATTCTTAGAGATTGGGCACCAGAAAAATGGGTTCAATTTGCTTGGGCTACAGGTGCCATGGCTACTACTTTCCTAACCGACTATGCTCAGCCTGCAGATGAAGAACAGGTATGGAGTATTTGGGAAGGTAATGCACGTGTAAGAAGGTAACTAGGGTTAGATGACAACAAGGGCTGGAGATCAGCCCTCCTTTTTTGTAAGTTTTACAAGCTTTGCTGGTGAAAAGAAAGAATCGGAGGCAATTAAAAATGCTGGATTTATTAAAAGCTGTCCTATGGGGTATAGTGGAAGGTATTACAGAGTGGCTGCCAATCAGCAGTACCGGTCACATGATTTTATTGGATGAGCTAATCAAGCTCAATGTAACAGATAGCTTCAAGGAAATGTTCCTAGTGGTTATTCAATTAGGCGCTATAATGGCAGTTGTATTGCTTTACTTTAGAAAGCTCAACCCTTTTTCACCAAGCAAGACAAAACAGCAGAAGAATGAAACCATGATCATATGGTATAAGGTCATCATTGGTGTGATTCCTGCTGCTATCCTTGGTCTTCTGTTTGATGATTGGTTAGATGATCATCTATATAATTACATTACAGTGGCAATAACCCTTGTACTATATGGTGTCTTGTTTATAGTAGTGGAGAATAAAAACAAAAATAAGAGAGCAAAAATAACTAACTTAAAAGAGCTTTCTTATATTACTGCCTTTCAGATAGGATTGTTTCAGGTCTTATCTCTAATTCCCGGAACTTCTCGTTCTGGAGCCACAATACTAGGTGCAATTATACTTGGAGTTTCTCGACCAGTAGCAGCTGAGTTCTCCTTTTTTCTTTCCATACCTGTTATGTTTGGAGCAAGTGCTCTGAAACTAAAAAAATTCGGTTTTAATTTTACTGGCATGGAATTTGCTATTTTGCTGACAGGAATGATAGTAGCATTTTTTGTTTCAATAGCCGCAATTAAGTTTCTAATTGGTTATTTAAAACGAAACGACTTTAAGGTATTTGGCTGGTATCGAATTGTACTTGGAATATTGGTATTAATGTATTTCCTAATATTAGGCTGAAAATGCAGAAGATCCGTCTAAGCATGGTAGCTGTAGACGGATTTTTTAAAAGATCAAACTGAAAAGACAAGATTATAAGGTTTGGAGGAGATTTCACCAATATACTTGTATATGGCTTCTGAGATTAAACTGTGACCTGCCTCATTGGGATGAATCCCATCTTCACAAAGATAGTTAAAATAGTTCTTAGCTTGTAGGAAAGTACTTCGAATATCCAGAATCGGGATATTTTTTAAGGCAGCTAGTCGAACCGCTGCCAGGCTATACATTTCCTGCCATCTATAGATATGTTGTACATCTCCCAGCCATTGTAGGATGTTAGCTGAATTTCTATCCTTGGATATCCATGAGAAATATCGCTGGGCATCTAAAGGAGGCAAGGTGAGTAGTATAGGTTGGCTGCCACTTTCTTCTACCTTGGCTATTATTTCAGCATAACATGACTCAAATTGTTGCAACTCTGTTTTTGGAAGATGGTTTTCTGTAGGATTTTCTGCAATTGCCCCCCAATCAAAGTCACAATCATTTCCCCCAAACTCCAATACAGTGTAAGCAAAGGAGCTTAGTTTGTCCAACTTTTGTTCGATGATCTTCTTACCGTTAGTAATAGTACATCCGAATTTCGAATAATTTTCTACCTTTATTCCTGTTTGTAGGCTAAAAAGATTGGTAAAGCTATCCTTCAAAAGTATGTATCTGCCACGAATAGCATCGAGTACAACGCCTTTTCCAATCGAATCACCAAAAATACAAATTGAATTCATATCTTACCTCCTAAAAGCAATCTAGTTTCCATTATTATAACACGTAATAAGCGAAATTAAAACAAGTAATTTTAATAATTTTAAAATTATTGCTATTATTGCAAGGCAATGGTAGAGTAATACTTGTAAATATGGAAGGGAGAGTACATATGGATGAGTTAAAGCAATTAAAGGATATACTATTAAAAGATAGATCTGCATCATGGGATGAATTTCCTGATATTGGTCTATATAAAGATCAAGTGGTTAGCTATATCAGTAAGCAGTTAATCAATTTTGATGATAGAGAGCAATTGACATCAGCTATGATAAATAACTACATTAAAGGCAATCTTCTTCCACGGCCAGATGGTAAAAAATACACTAAAGAGCACCTGGCTGGTTTGATTGAAATTTGTATTCTCAAACAAGTGTTAACCGTTGGAGATACCGGTTTTCTACTCCAAAAGGAATTGGAGGATTCTAATTTTGAGCTATTTTATGGAAAATTTAGACAAGCAATAGATGACTCTATGTCAAAGCTTGCAGAACAGGTAGACATCAACTGGGGATTGCAGAATTTATCGGATATCGCTCTACATATGGCAGTATCTAGCTACTCTTACAAGTTAGTCTGTGAAAGACTGGTTGAAATAATTAGAAGTAAATCAGATACAGAGGATTTGAAAGCAGAGGATAAAAAGGAAAATAAACAAACAAAAAAATCGGAAAAGAAAGCTGAAAAACAACAGACTTAAGCAGAAGCAAAAGAGAGTATAAAATCTAAAGACACAATAAAATCAAGTGAGCAAGCAGTTAAGAAGATAGTATCTATTAAGGCGAAAGGGACATTGGTTTATGGGAAATCATGTAATCATCATCGGTGGTGGTGCCGCAGGAATGGTAGCGGCTATATCAGCCAAAAGACAAGGCGCAAGGGTAATGATATTAGAAAGAAACTCCAGGGTCGGAAAAAAGATATTGGCTACCGGTAATGGTCGCTGTAATTTTACTAATATCCATGCTGATGCTGAATGCTATAGTGGAAAAAACTCAAAATTCGTATATACACCTTTGGCTTCTTTTTCAGTAGAAGACACCTTAGGTTTTTTCGAAAAATTAGGTATCCAACATAAGGTAGAAGATGGTGGAAAGGTCTACCCAAAATCTGATCAAGCTTCAAGTATATTGGATGTTTTACTTTATGAGTTGGAACGGTCTAGCATCAAAGTGGTATGCGATGCCTTTGTGACGAAGTTAAGTAAGAAGGGCAATAAATTTATGTTACAAACTGATGATGGCAAGTCCTATGAGGGAGATCGGGTAATATTAGCTACAGGAGGTAAGGCTATGCCCTCCAGTGGATCTGATGGTAATGGGTTAGATCTGGCAGCTCAATTGGGACACAACATTACTGACTTGTTCCCAGCACTAGTCCAGCTTATGCTTGAAGGATCATATTTTAAGAGAATCGATGGAGTAAAATTCGTAGGTACAGCTGAAATTATCCATAATAACAAATCTATCGTTCAGGATAGAGGTGATATTCTCTTTACCAATTATGGAATTTCTGGTCCTCCCGTACTCCAAATCAGTAGGATAGCAGGCGAGTTACTGAGCCAAAATAAAAAACCTCAGCTTAAAGTAGTTATTATGGACGATATGGATAAAGAGCAAGTTAGTGATATGATTCAAAAACGTATTCAATTAGCACCAGAAAAGTCGATAGAATTCAGTTTCGTGGGGTGGATCAATAAGCGTTTAATACCTGTTGTGTTATTAGAAGCAGGTATAAATAGTACAAAGAGGCCAGTGTCTGGTTTATCTTTGAGAGAAATAGAAAGTATCGCCAGGATTTTAACTGATTGGAGATTTTCTATACGTGGAACAAAGAGTTGGCCTAGTGCACAAATCACAGCAGGTGGGATTGACACTAGACAAATAAATGCTGATACTATGGAGTCAAAGTTGGTAGAAGGCTTGTATATAGCAGGGGAGATTATAGATATAGATGGCCTTTGTGGGGGGTTCAACCTCCAATGGGCATGGACAAGTGGTTATATTGCAGGACAAAATTCGGCCTGGTAGACTTGTTAAAGTTCTAGTATTTATTTTTAGTTCAACGTCTTATTTTATCTTACGTTAAGACTTCAACTTCTATAAGTGGCGGGTTCACTTCTTTCTTCATTTTACTCTAACAGAAACATGAGGGCTACTATTTATATAAAATCTATAGGGGAAGTCAATGGCTTCCTCTGCATAGCCAATATTTATTCGTGTAGTGGTGACAATATCACTTTTAGCAGGTGGATCATTCTCCAATAGAAATAGCTTGGAGTTAACTAAATCCAATCCATTCTCATTTCTGCTGATATCCATAGCCTGACAGAGTTTTCCTGGCCCATTACTTAAGCCGACAATTTCTTTCTTAGAAAACTCGTATAAGTTTTTTTTGTATCTTAATTGAGCCATGCTTTTCATTCCTTCAACAGGCTCAATTGCACGAATTAATACAGCTTGAGGGATATCTGTTTCAGCAGCTACAATGTTCATACAGTTATACATGCCGTATATAAGATATACATAGGCATGGCCTGGCGAACCGAACATTACTTCTGTTCGCTTTGTTCTAGTATTATTGTACGAGTGAGCTGCTTTATCATGGATGCCCATGTAAGCTTCTGTTTCCACTATCTTTCCAATCAACCTGCCATGCTCAGTGATATGTACCAGATGGTAGCCCAGTAGGTTCTTTGCCAACTCTAAGCTGGATTTTCTATAAAAATCTCTGTTTAGCTTTATCACCAGTTATCGCTCCTAAAGATATTATTCTATATTCACTTCTAACACTTACGTGTTTTTACCTATCATTTTTCTAATTCTATCTAAAAAAACTAATATATACAATTTTATTCCCACTCATAAAATAATAATCGAATTAAAACATCAACTGTGTTACAATAGATTTTGATCATGTGTACGAGCATGTTATATCGGATGAGACAGAATTGGCACATTACTAATTAAAATGAAGAATCTAACATATAGAGAAAAGTGATGAGAGCTTCAGAATGGAGATTGGGAAAATGTTTGGAATAACATTAGGACAATTTATTTTGTTGGCAGTAGCTGCTATCATAATAGGGTTTGGTAAAACAGGTATTACAGGTGCCAGTTTACCAGCTGTGGCTATGGTTGCAACTATTTTTGGAGGAAAATTGTCATCGGGTATAATGCTGACAGCGCTAATTATTGCTGATATTCCTGCCGTATATCATTATCGAAAGCATGGCAAATTAGAGGATGTATTTAAGCTTATATGGCCTGCTGTTGCTGGTATTATTTTAGGTGCCATTGTCGGAAATTACTTAAATGATAGACAGTTTAAGCTGTTGATGGGAATCACTGTCCTTGTATGCA
>JAAZEK010000499.1 GCA_012512335.1 Clostridiales bacterium
ATTGCTAGATACTAGCAATTCATAGATTCTTTGACCACAAACCTTATAAGTATTATTATCGGCTACCAAAACAATCTTTTTATACATATATCCATTAAGCAATGAAGGGATTTTGTTTATTGCATTTTTCTCAATGATAACATTATCAATACTGCATTCATGTTTTAGTCCACAATGACAGCTTTTACGTCCCTTTAACAATTCATTTATTATTCTATCCATCTATTCCACCTCATACAAATGCTTTACTTTTTGATATAATTCCTTATAGTCATCTACACATATAAATTCAATATCCGACTGGTATACTGACTCATCATTACCACCAAGCCCATAGTCATCACCAATATATATTAGCTCACTATGAGAATATTTGTTTTCTATGCAATATTTGCTTAGTGCATAATATTTATTGTATGGCTTTGGAGTCATATCAAATGATGACGTACCCCCTATAAAAACCATATAATCGTCAAATGCACTGGTAACCTCATTATAAATTCTTCTGCGTTTTTCACGGGTTGGATCATATGCCAGCTTCTCCTCCAAGCTTGCTTTTGTTCCCAGAATAGGGAAGGTGAAACATCCTGATGGATGATATTCAACAGAATCTCCCACAAACTCAGTAAGGCCCAGACTTTTTCTTAAATCTGCAATACGAGTTTGTATTACTACCTTGTCTATTGGCAATGTGATGTTCTCTATTATATCAAGAGATTTGGTTTTTTCATTATATTCTCCATACTGCAAACCATAGTTCCCTATAATATCAATGGGGAATTGGTTCATCTGATTAAAAATTCTCATACATTGTCCTGCCCCTACCATTAAAAGCTTATATCTCTTTCCCAATTCCTGCAAAACTGCTTTGTTTTCGTGATCCAGCTTGCTTTTATGCTGGGTCAGGGTACCATCTAAGTCCAATGCAATTAACCTTATCTTATCGATCATATTTAGCTCCTATCTAAAACCCAATTCTTCAAGTATTTGTATGGCTGTGCCTGGATTGTCACTTGTAAACAGATTACCACCGGACTCCACAGCTAGCTTAAAATCTTCCTTATCCTTTATTCCTGCCCCTAACCATACTTCTATTTTATTATCTATTAGGTGCTTATAATTTTCTATATTCTTATGTTCAAAAACACAAGCACAATATAGGTACTCATCAGGATTCATACTTACATTTCGCATAATATTATACGGATAAAACCCGTGTAGTCGATATTTACCATTATATTGTTTATGCAAATATTCCAGAGCAAAAGCATCAAAGCTATTGAACACGCATTTAGAAGATAAATTATATTTTTCAACTAGCCCTACGATCTTATTAATTGCATTTTGACAGAACTCAGCATTTGTACCATCATAATATTCCTTAATCTCTAAATTAAGAAGAAGGTCTTCTTGAGCCATATATTCCAGAAATTCCTCTAAAGTAGGAATATGCTGAGCATCAGCTGAGCTGCCTGCATTTAAACCATATAGCTCTAAATATGTTTTATCGCCTACTCTTCCTGTTCCATTAGTTGTTCTGTCAACAGTTTCATCGTGAATAAGAACTGGAATGCCATCCTTAGATAGTCGGATGTCGGTTTCAATCATATCTGCACCTTTTTGTAAGGCTGATTTAAATGACTGCATGGTATTTTCAGGATAATGTTTAGGATCTCCCCTATGCCCTGCAATCATAACATCATGCTTATAATCAAATCTCATATTAATCCCCTTTACATTTTCAGACTTATCATGTATAACAATATCATATCCAATCAATTAACATCAATATATGGCGATAGATATGACAAACAATCAAAATCAATCATCGCTTAGGAGCTTTATCAGGAGGGTTAATAATGATAAAAGATGAACGTCAAACTGAAATAATGAGTATTCTACAAGAAAAGCAATATGCCAGCGTAGCCTACTTAAGTAAAAAGCTATATGCAAGTCTACCGACTATCAGACGTGATTTAACCATGCTTGAGAATAAGGGTTATGTAAAAAGAAGCCATGGTGGTGCAATGATTATTGATAGTGAGAAAGTAGAAATACCAGTTGCATTTAGAAATACAAAACACATGAATGAAAAAATCAAAATGTGTAAGCTTGCCATCTCTTTAGTAAATGACAATGATGTTATTTTTTTGGACGCCTCAACTACTGTCATGCATATTGCTGATTTGTTAAAAACCAAAGAAAATATTACTGTCATCACTAACAGTATCCAAGTATGCAATATTCTATATAAACATAATATCAAGGTATACTGTACAGGCGGGTACCTGATTGAAAACTCCTTAGCCTTTGTAGGTAAACGTGCAGAAGAATTCGTATCAGATTTCCGCGCTGATATTATGTTCTTTTCATCTTGTGCATTTGATAATGAGGGCTTTGTAACGGACTATTCTGAATTAGAAACATCGGTGCGTAAAACCATGTTTAAATACGCAAAAAAGAAGGTCTTTCTATGTGACAGCTCAAAATTTGATAAAAGCTCTACCTTCAATGTAATTCATTTGAAAGACCTTGACCATATGATATCGGATGTTGCATTGCCCGAATCACTAAGGAAGTATCAAACAAAACAGATTATTTAGTGAAATTTTTGTGAGATATACGTGAAAAAAGCACTTCACTTTAATTAAGTGAAGTGCCCTCAAACTGGCGGAGAGAGAGAGATTCGAACTCTCGAAGCGCTATAAACGCTTACACGATTTCCAGTCGTGCGCCTTAGACCAGCTCAGCCATCTCTCCATGATCTATTTAATTTTAACAGCGAATATCATTTTACACCATCAAAACACTCTTGTCAACTGACATTTTTGTGATCAAATTTTTAGGTGAATTTTTACAGAAAGCCACGATAAAATTCCCTAACATTGTGCAAGCTAATCCTATTGAGATAAAAAGGAGAAACATGTACATGCTTCATGTGGAAAAGCTATCAAAGCACTACACAACTGGGGAAATGACCCAAGCTGCGCTAGATGAGGTCACTATAAGCTTTCGCAAAAGTGAGTTTGCTGCCATCTTAGGCCCCAGTGGTTCGGGAAAGACAACATTTTTAAATATGATTGGTGGTCTGGATCGCTACGATCAAGGAGACATTCTAATTAATGGAAATTCCACAAAGACCTATAACGATAGGGATTGGGATGCGTATCGTAACAACAGCGTTGGTTTCGTGTTTCAAAACTATAATTTAATACCTCATTTAAGCATCACCGATAATGTTATGATGGGGCTTGCTTTGAGCGGGCAACCCTACGAAAAGAGACGTAAAAAAGCTATAGAGGTGCTAAGCCAAGCAGGCCTAAAGGATCATATCAGAAAAAAACCTAATCAGCTGTCCGGAGGCCAAATGCAGCGAGTTGCCATAGCTAGAGCCTTGGCTAATGATCCAGACATAATATTAGCCGATGAACCAACAGGCGCTTTAGATACACAAACTAGCGTTCAGGTCCTGAACCTTATTAAGGAAATAGCAAAAGACAAGCTGGTTATCATGGTGACCCATAACCCTTCATTGGCAAACAAATATGCAGACCGAATTATTGAATTTAAAGACGGTAAAATTGTTGCAGATTCCAATCCCTATCATATTACTCAAAAAGAATCGGTTTACCGTTTAAAAAAGACCAGCATGGGATTTAGCACAGCGTTGAAGGTATCAGGCAAAAACATTAGAACAAAGCTTTTCAGAACTACCTTGACCTCCTTTGCCTCAAGTATCGGGATTATTGGTATAGCTCTGATTTTGGCTCTTTCCAATGGATTCAACAAACAAATATCTGAATTTGAGTCCAGTACCTTGTCTGGCTTTCCAATAATGATTACACAGAAAACCGAAGAGGTAGATATGGATAGGGTAATGGGAATAAACCATAGTAAGGAAAACAAGTATCCAGAAGCAAGCGAAATCTATCCTCTTGACCCAGAAAAGAGTAAAAAGGTCCACACCAATACCTATACAAGCAGTTATCTAAAATATGTAGAAAGCATGAATCCAGAATGGCTAAATGGAATCTCTTACACCCGCCTGCTAAAGCTAAACCTACTTCGGTCAAATGAAGATGGACAA
>JAAZEK010000500.1 GCA_012512335.1 Clostridiales bacterium
CACGTTGCCAAGCTGGCCTATCTTTGCATTTTTCATACTTCTGGCAATTCTAGCAGCCTTTACAGCTGAAATTACCCGGTCGATTACGTCTGAATTCTTCCAATGGCCGGCTTCTATTATAAACTCTTTTTTGTTTCTTATTAGTAGATTACACATATCCTGTACTCCGTGTATACCGTGATTGTAAGATATTTCTTTTTTATCCTGACTTTGACCGAAATCATATGTTTCTGTAGTATTAAGGATAATTATCGGCAAATCCGACTTGGATAGAGGCCCTGCTGACTCTAAAGAGGGTGAATATGCAAGATGTAAAGTAACAATTGCATCAACATTTTCACTGGTAAACGAATTAACAGCCCTTTCAAATTCTTCTTCAACACAGGATATCGGATGTTCTACTACATCAATACCCTTACGATAAAACTCCTTTACGATTTGCTTATAGAAATCCTCAGATCGTTCAAGCATTTTAGGATTTGTGTCTACATATAACTTCAAAAACAACGGTAATAGTCCAATTTTCAGTTTCCTCATAAGCGTCCCTCGACTTTCCAATAACATAGACCTAATTTAACTCCCATTTTACACCTTCCTAATAACAAATTTATTTAATTGTTGTACTACAATAGGCGAGTTATCGTTAACGCAATTATAAATCCAATATTATTCAACGTCAATATCCAAAATAAAATTCTTATCAGGTTCTAATATATTCATATATTCTAATAGATTTATACATTTTTGTCAGAAATAGAATATCCTTCCTACTCGCCAATAATCATAACCTGAACAGTTCGTTCTTGTCCTCTTGTTTGATTAAAATCTATAAAGTGAATATGTCCATATTGTCCTAAATCCATTTTTCCATCTACCATAACAATGGTAACACTTCTACCAATAATGGAGGAACGAAGGTGAGAATCTGTGTTATGACATTCCCTGGCATCCTCATCATGATCTTCTGCCCATTTCAAAGCCTTTGATCCTGGATGAAGGTACATTCCCTCTCTTTGTTGAGTAGGAATGATTTTCTCAAATACATCAACCAAATCCTGCTGAAGGTACTTCAGCCCAGTCATTGACACATCAAAGGAAGCTTCCTCTGTTATAACACTACATGTTGTATGATGCGAATATACAACAACAATACCGTTCTGAATAGCCGATCTTTCAACTATTTCCTTTGTTTGGGTAGTTACATTATGAAATGTAATTGCCTTGTGATTGGACTTCAGTTTGAATCCTTCCCTGTATACCATATTAATCCCCTTCCTAACTCATTTAAAATTACACTTATGCAGCAAGAGTGAAAATAGGTTATTCATCCTTGCTGCATAGAAGAATCTAAATTACTTTTTTAAATCATCTGCCGCTCTTCTGGTTGCTGCAATCATTTCATCTATCATAGTAATAGGATCTTCTGCATTCATAATACCTGATGCAGCACCTGCAGCCTCTGAGCCGGCCATAATAAAATCATATACCTGCTGTCCATTTGTTATCCCTGCAGCCTGTTCTACCATGATGTTAGGATTTATTTCTTTTATTACCTTTATGGATTCCTTAACATAGCTCATATCGCTTACTCCGCTACCTTCACCGCCAATCAATTCTGAAGGTTCCGGGTTTATAATATCAGGGTTGAGCTGGGCTATGGCTTTAGCTTCAGCTATAGTATCAGCACATGCAAACACCAGCATGTCAAGCTCTTTAGCCCTATCAATAGTAGCCTTAATTGCTGGAAGAGACATTGGCTTCTCACTGTGGTTAACAACAACCCCCTGTGCTCCTGCATCTTTGAGTGCTTCCGGCAATATATCAGCCATACCACGTCCCGGGCGTAATGTATCCATATAGGGTGCTAGGATAGTAAGGTTTTTTGTGTTTTCTGCTACTCTTCGAATTTCAACTGCAGGTGTAATGAATAAAACATCAATATCATACTTTTCTGCTGCAGCATCAGCAGCCCTTGCATACTCTAGGACTTTGTCGCCCCAGATATAATTTTTTGTCCCTATTTCAAAATAGGGAGCCCTGATTACAGGTTTCATAAATTCCTCCTAGGATGGTTACCATATGTTCATTTTATTGTCTTGATTATTACTCACCTTCGTAACCGGTCTCTCTCCATATTTTTTTAGCATATTCTATATCTTCCTTTGATATTTCAATATCACCTAAGATACTTCCACTAGGTTGACCTGGTCCAGCAAACTTCGGAAAAGATGACCAATTATCATTTTCATACTTCTTACGTATCTCTTCATTCTTAAAATCAGGAACTTCAAATGTTTTACCGTCTTCAAGGGCACTCTTCCAGGCAAGTATGCCAATCGATGACATAGTAACCCCTCTATATACATCCAGATATGGCTGCTTCCCTGTCCTTATAGCGTTAGCAAAATGTAAGTTGGTCCAGAAATCTCCACCACCATGACCCGTTTTTTCTGCTAATTCTTTATATTCCGGCCAATTAGGTAAATATACCTTTTCTTTTACCTGTCCCTCCTTAAGCGTCCATTCATCATGCCACACTCTTACTTGACCAGGACCCCAATACCCAGGTCCTCTGGTGCTTTCCATAGCTCCATCTGACCCATGAACTCTATACCAAATACTGTGTCCAGGTGTTCCATTAAAGAGCCTGAATATAGCTCCATTGTTCATTCTACAGATAATAACAGAGCCGTTATCTCCTTTTCTTGTTTTTCGTGCTTTATACTGCGGAAAACTTATAGAAAAAGCATTTACTTTTACGGGTGTCAAGTCTGTTATATGCATTAAAGGCGCTAATGCGTGTGTACAGTAATATGTAGACGGTAAATTATTCCTCCAATGGTCTAAGCCAGGAGATATTTTTAGGCCATCGTCTAAAGACATTGGATGATTATACTCACCTTCAGCATACATTGCCTCACCAATTTCACCTTCAACATATAATCTCTTCATTTCCTGATTAAATGCAGTATATGGATAATTTTCTGCAAGCATATATATTTTTCCACTCTTTTCTACTGCACGACATAAAGCTACCCCTTCTGCTAATGTTGCATTACATGAAGTCTCACTCATAACATGCTTACCTGCTTCAAGCGCTTTAATAGCAAAAGGAGCATGTTCATGAAAATAGTTGGCAAGTATTACTGCATCCATATCATGATTTAAAAACTCATCATAGTCAGTATACGTGGCTACTCCGTATCTTGATCCTACTTCATTTAACTTCTCTTCCCATGTATCGCAAATAGCCACCAGCTCAAGACCTATCTCCTCAATTGCACCCTTCATGAAGCTTTCACCACGACCAACACCAATTACACCTACCTTGATTATGTCTTTCTTACTAAACATTTACATTACCTCCCCTTCGTTTTCGCATATTAACATATTAATATAAAACTTAATAAAGCTTCTCTTCTTGCCTTATCTTACAACTCTGACACCTCAGAAAATTCTATATATCTTTTTTTACAGTAAAGATGATTTGCCTCATCAGGATAATAAGTTTTTATTTTAAAAGAAGCTTTCTTAAATGCATCCCTTTCATTTGTATAAACACCAACACCAACGCCTGCAAGTATAGCAGCCCCTACTGCCCCTGCATTAGATCCGTTGACAATAGACAGTTGAATTCCTAAAATATCACATAGAATTTGCGGCCATGGATAGGTATCTGAAGGTCCTCCTACCATTGTTAAAGAGTATATAGGCATCCCAGCTTTTCTTAAAGTATCCACTTTTGCTTTCAGTAGGTATACTGTTCCTTCCATAATAGCCCTGGCAATATTCGATTTTGTGTATCTATTTTCGTCAATATTCAATTCATTACTAAATGGATTAATAAAAAGACCACCAGCACCAGGTAGAGCATCCATGGAAAGTCTATCGAATTCCTTATATCTATCGGAAGCATCTGAAATATATCTACATATTAATTCATCTATCTTTGTCCCTATAGCAGGGAGAGAAAACATAGCTCCCCAAGCGCCATCGGCGTGTAGGAACGGATCTATCAACAATCTTTGCTTAACTCCCATTGCTCTGTCTTGGATTGGATAAAAACCTACCCATGAGGTACCGCATGATATCAGCATTTGTCCCACATCAAAAACGCCTGAGCCCCGTGCTGCACATGGATGATCAAAAGCACCTAATACTACTGGTGTTCCTGGTAGAAGACAGGTTTCTTCAGCAGCTTTCTCTGTAATGCCTCCTAAAACTGTACCTGTTGGCAATATAGTAGATATTTTTGAACTAGGAATTCCAAGAAGATCTAAAAAGGGAGTATGCCAATGACCTTTAACCTGATCCTGCAAGAAAAAGGTTGTCGCCGTGGAAGGATCTATACCCCAAGAACCTGTTAGTCTATAATTTACATAATCAGTAGTCATACAAATATGGTCAGCATCATTCAGGGCATGTGGTATATGACACTTAATCCATGAAAGATGAGCAAGGGGGAAGGTTTTATTTAGAGGCCACCCAATTAATTCTCGAGATTCATTTTCCGTCAGTTTTCCAATTACCAATTCCAGCTCATCGGTTACACGTTTATCCATCCAACTAATAGCAGGCAGCATAGGCGTTCCCATTTGATCAACAAGTACTGTATTCCCACTTGCTGAAGCTATACTTATTCCTATTATTAGAGAACTTGATGGAGCTACTCGAACTAGCCTCTGAATTACTGCTGATATTCTTTCATAGAATTGTTTTACATCGAATTGAACCCAACCTTCCTTAGGCCGTGAGTACATTGTTTCTGCCTTCTCGCTGGAGATAATATTCCCATCAGTAGACATTAGAACACCTTTTATTGATGTTGTTCCTAAATCCAGTCCAATTAGATATTTGTCTTTTTTGATTTTATCTGTACAAGTCATTAGCTATACCCCTCCGCAAACTAATCATATAATGCACGTTTAATACTAATTCTAATATAAGATAATCTAATTACCTTTATATACACGCTCATATATACTGCACTTTGGAATTTCTATTCTTTATCCTTTCATATTATTTTCATAATCGAATCTATACTCGCTTGATTTAGGTGTTTTTACTTCTGTCTGTAGTGTTAAGGCTAACGCATATTATAAAAAATATTTACTTGCCCAGGCAATTCAACTTTTCAAAGGTTGCGTTAGCGTTAACATTATTATATACACAGGCAAAGTAGGTGTCAAGGATTATTTGTTAAGAGTTTTTAGCCGCGTATGCAAAAGCAAGTGAGTCTTACTTGTAGCCACATCCATACTCACTATACTTTAAGTACTCAAGATTTGAATTGATAATAATGTTAATGTTAGAGTAATATGTATCACTTATTAGCGTTTCTCCTGTAATCAAGTAATCATATAGCATCATGAGAGGATAATAGCCTTGGCATACCTTTTCTTGA
This sequence comes from Clostridiales bacterium, assembly GCA_012512335.1. GTDB lineage: Bacteria > Bacillota > Clostridia > Caldicoprobacterales > DTU083 > UBA5454. The sequence goes on from JAAZEK010000500.1 coordinate 5,405, forward strand.
GTCAGAAGTGCTGTTATACTTCCGTCACTCAGTAATTCCTTAAATTCATGGGTATATTCATGTCCTATAACAACATACTTTTTTTCTGTTTGGGACAGCAAGCGACGACTGCTATATAAAAGGCTATACTCACTGAAATAGAAGCCTTTTATTTCAGGAGAATTCTTCATCATTTGTTGAATTAGTATAGGGATATCTTCTATAGTACTATTGTAAGTATCAATAATTCGAAATTTTTCCAGCTTGTTATTTTCTATGTAATCATAAAAACCCTGAATACGTCTTATACTCGATTCTCCAAAGCGATGCTTTACATTTGAAATAATACAGCATTTACCGAAGCCGCCACAAAATTTATACATTAACTCTGCAGCCATTTGTCCTGCAAGGTAATTATTTGGACCATAAAAGAAAAACCTTTGGCTGTTTTCAAGTTCCTCATTGAACAAAGCAACAGGAATTTTATTCTCAGCGCTGTAATCCAGAACCAGTTTATAGCTATCAAAGTTTACCATAGACATGGCTATGGCATCTACTTCATTATCTGATAAAAGATCCATTATACTCTGGTGTCCGCTTGCTCCTTGAATAAAAAAATGTTCTAAAACTTTTACACCAAATTCAGACAATTCAGCTGCTGCTTTTCTAGCTCCATTTATTACTTCACCCCAAAATGCTATTGGTTGTTCTGGCATGATGACAAGTATAGTAAATTTTTTACGTAGAGCCAAGCCACGCGCAACCGTATTAGCCTTATAGTCAAGTCTTTCCACTGCTTTTAAGACATTCTCTCTGGTTGTTGCTTTAATACGCCCCGTATTATTAATTGCTCGATAAACAGTCCCTACAGAAACATTGGCCTCTGCCGCAACATCCTTAATAG
>JAAZEK010000501.1 GCA_012512335.1 Clostridiales bacterium
ACTATCAGAGAAATTTGGCGTTCAGCGAACCTCTTTGTCCAGGGAGCTGGCAAACATGAGGGATGACGGGCTGATAACCTTTGACAGGGATACCATTACTTTAATTTGAACTTACTTTTTTTCTACTTATTTGCTTCGTTAATTAAGCTTTCAATTTTCAATTCTAGCTCCTCTGTGTATTCCTGTCGCTCTATGAAGTTATCTATTATAGCCCCAGGGTCCTCGTTTTTCGCTATATAAAGATTACGGATCAGCTGTATATATGACTTTTCCCTATTTCCGATACTATTATAGTGATTCTGATCCCATAGCTCAAATTGTGTTTTTTGAATAGATGCTCGATTATCTGTCAACAGCTCTAAAATCGGAAGGTTGAAGCGTGTAAGCTCCCTCATTTCTTCTTCGTAATTATATGGAGCAACAGAAGATATTGGAGTCCATTTGGAATTATAGAAGAAAGTCAAAGCTGACCATTGCTGATAAGCCTGATCTGGCACACTATTGGCCCCATCTAAATTTTGCCCTGTGAATTCACGATAGTTGTTTTCATCGCTATACAACCATTCAATAAACTTAAAGAATTCGTTGGAATTTGTCGATCCTTTTAGGACATAGGCGTAGTATAAGGGCTGAAACGAATCCTTCCAAGGGTCCGGTATTTCATCTGGATAAAGAATAAACATAGAAAATTCTGTTGCGTCAATTCGCATGGATTTACCTGGAAACCAATGCTCCAGCTGTCTACTGCTATAGTCAGCTGGGTTTACAACTACGGATGCATACTCGTCAATGTCTGGTATGGATTCATCATAGTTAACCACATTAATCCATTCATTTTGAACCCAAGTCCCCAATCTAAGAGCAGCTTCCTTAAATTCCGAAAGTGACTCAAGGGCGAATACATCGACTTCTCCAACAGGGCTTTTTTCGTTTTTGATATATAAGCCACCTATGTTTATAGGCAAGGCTGGAGCCAAACTGATATACCCTAGCTCAGGCATGAAAATATCATAAGGTACATATGTATTGTGATACGCTTTTTCATACATAAAAGCAGGAATAAGGCCCGGAGTCCGTTCGTCTTTTATATTTTCATGAGCCCATTCAAGAAATGCTTCGTAATCCGTTGCTGTTCTAATTAACCCATCATATTCTTCAATGTATTCATTTCGCACAAGCACAGCCAGCCTTTGTGATTGTATACCATCATTTACAGATGTTACAATACCATAGCTATCTCCCTCATTTGAAAACAATTCATGATGATTTGGGGCAAGTCTTGCATACATATCAGAAATATCTTCAAATAGCCCAGCAGCATTATTTTCTGGGACTGGACCATCAAAAAACATTATAACATTTTCATGGTCTTTGCATATATCCAAGCAAAAATCTAAATATTTTTGGTTATCAATATAACCAGAGCCTTTGTCAAATCCAACAAATTCAATAGAAATTCCTCTATCAGATAGTAATTTCTCTGCATATTCCTTATACTCTTCGTTTTCAATTGAGTTAGGTATTACAAGTGTAACTGTTTCTGTGTTTAGCTCTTGTGGCGGTTCAATAGTTGGCTTGTTGTCGTTATTGTCTTTGTTATTGTTGGTGGTATCGTTTGAGCAACCAGTTGCTAATAGAATAAAAATCAGTCCTATAGTTAGTAGCCTGCTGCTTAACTTATACATGACATTCCTCCAATATAATATGAATCAATATCTGAATTACTTGGTTACATTATACCTTAGCTGTATAATTATGTCAAATTGGCAATACGATTTTAAAACCGCCTGGAAAACTTAACTCCAAGCGGCTATTGCGAACACTATCTATAATAGTGTACTTTGTTCTATGGATGAGATTGTCTAAAAGCATTTAGCCCATCGCTATCT
>JAAZEK010000502.1 GCA_012512335.1 Clostridiales bacterium
ATGTTTGGAAGGTGCCACTCTATATCTTAGCACAAATGTATGAAACCCAGCTGCTGCAAACTGCATAGCCACGGGCTCCGCTTCCCTATTAGAGGTCATCGAATAGCCACCACCAGGACAAATTAGTACTGCAGGTCTTTTCTTTCCTATTGGCATTTCGGGTCTGTAGTCCAGTAAATAAGTTGTTAAGCTTGGTTGGATGTCCCCATTATCAGGAGCATAGTTACAATTTTCCCAGATATCAATTATTTGATTGCGCATAAATAATCCCCACTTATCTATTTTTTATGTCTAGCTTAGGCTTTTTTGCTTAATCTTCTCTGCTTAAGCTCTTTCCATTTCCATCTCTGTATCATCATAGGGCCTAATTAAGGATTTTAGCAAGGGTATGTCTTCCAGTGTGTTGTCAAGCCAAACTCCCTCCTGTTCCCTGGGCAGGATTACAGGCATCCTGTCATGAACCAGTGATACCATGGGATTTGGCTGAATTGTTAGAATGGTAAATGCTTGGAATGGTTTCCCCTCTTGATCTCTAAAATCCTCATAAATACCTGCTATGGAAAACAAAGAAGCAGTTTTCAAACCAAAATGGTATTTTGTTTTGTCCTTACCGATTTTTGTCCACTCAAAGAAGCCAGTAGTTGGGATTATACAACGTTTATGCCGGAAGGCTCGTCTGAACATGGGTTTTGAATCCACAGTTTCCCCACGGGAATTTATAATAAGTCCCTTTCCATTAGGCGTAGTGAACCCCCATTTCATAGGCACCAAGTCACGTTCTATATCAGCTACCACTATTGGCACCTTGTGTGAAGGAAATACCTCAGGTGCCCAACCGTCAGCTGTCCATCCTTTAATGATTCCATAGTATTGCAAAATTTCCTCAACATCAGTATGTAACATATATCTTCCACACATTTTTTAGATCCCCCCTTGAATTTCACACAGCCTCTCAAAAGCTCTTTCAAAACGAGTATTATCCTTTTGACTCCGCTTACTAGGACCAGAATGTTTACCCCCAGCCCGTCGAATTTTTGCATTTAAATGTCTCTCAAACAGCAAACGATCCAAGTTATCCTTCGTATAAACCATTCCGCTGGGGTGAATAGCATCAGCACCCTTTGCACAAATCATAGCTGCTAGCCCATAATCTTGAGTTACAGCAATATCACCTTTGTTTGTACGATTGACCAAGGCGAAATCCACTGCATCATTGCCTTTGCCAATTGTCACTATCTCAGCGTAATCATCTCGCAAAACGTGGCTGGTATCGATAAAGAATATTACAGGTAGCTGATGTTTCTTTGCTATTTTAACTATTATCTCTTTTACTGGACAGGCATCGGCATCTACTAGGATGGCTCTACCTGCCCCTTCTGTTTTCAAATCAATAACCACCTTTATATCATTATACCAGATTCACAAGAGTAATTTTAGGTCCATCAATAACCTTCAACACGTGGCGTTTCTTATCGTATTCTATATGTCCATTACCAATGGTGACCGATGGCTCATTACCCAGAGAATAGACTATATCATCTGAAAGTGTGCGAATGCATTCCAACCTATCCTCATGAGACATTTCATTCCATTGGGATTGTTCCATGCCTAGAAACTCATTTAATCCTTTAATAGGCTCCAAGGCTTTAGTTAAGTCTTCAACAATATGAGAATATTCCCGATTATACTTTACACCCATTTTGCTTACCTCCTTTTATGCCAAGACAGATGGTGGAATTTCAACAAAGTTCACATTATCATGGCGATCAACAATACGCTGTACAGACCATTTGTCGCTAAACAAAACTACTGGTCGCTCATAATAGTCCTCTACCATTATTGCCCTGTCGGTGTAGGATAAGGCCTCTTGGGTTAGAGTTCCGTCCATAACCCATCTAGCTGCAGTGTAAGGCATCATCTGAATTTGGGCATCCACACCATATTCGTTTTTCAGACGGTATGTTAGAACATCCAGCTGCAATACCCCTACTACTCCAACTATCAAGATATCTGCTCCAAGCTCAGGTTGACGGAATATTTGAATGGCTCCTTCTTCTGCAATTTGTTCGATACCTTTCAAATATTGCTTTCTTTTCATGGCATCTACCATACGCACTCTGGCAAAATGCTCTGCCGGAAATAGTGGAATGCCTTCAAATGTATAGCTCTGATTGCCCTCCACCAACGTATCTCCAATATGAAACACACCAGGGTCAAAAATACCGATGATATCTCCTCCGTATGCTTCTTCAACTATAACACGATCCTGGGCGACAAACTGCTGAGGCTGACTTAACCGGACCTTTTTCCCTTCACGAATGTGATTTACCTCCATCCCTTTGGTAAACTTCCCTGAGCAAATTCGAATAAAAGCAATTCTATCTCTGTGGGTGGGATTCATGTTAGCTTGAATTTTGAACACAAAGCCTGAAAACATGGGATTTGTCGCATCTAGCTTGCCTTCGGAGGTAGGTCGATTTACAGGTGGCGGGGTCATTTTCAGGAAGTTTTCTAGGAAGGTGCGGACACCAAAATTGGTCATGGCGCTACCGAAAAAAATCGGAGTCAACTCACCTGCTAGCACTTCATCTATGCTGAATTCATCACCAGCTATATCCAATAGTTCAATTTCCTCTTGAAGCTGATCATATAAATGGTCTCCAAGAAGAGAACGAAAACGAGGATCATCTGGTTTACCAAAATCTCCATCAATTTTTTTCCGGCCATGATCACTACCTTTAAATACTTCCACTAGCTTGCTTGTCCTATTATAAACTCCTTTGAAATTGCCATCTATTCCGATAGGCCAATTCATAGGAAAGGACCTAATACCCAGCACATTCTCGATTTCCTCCATTAGTTCAAAGGGATCTCGGGACTGCCTGTCCATTTTATTTATAAAGGTAAAAATGGGGATTCCCCGCATTTTACATACCTGAAACAGTTTAATGGTTTGAGCCTCAACACCCTTACCACCGTCAATTAACATCACCGCACTGTCAGCAGCCATAAGGGTACGATACGTATCTTCACTAAAGTCCTGGTGACCAGGAGTGTCCAATATATTGATACGACATCCATCATAGTCAAATTGCATTACGCTTGAGGTAACGGAAATACCCCTTTGCTTCTCAATTTCCATCCAGTCGGACACAGCATATTTTTGTGACTTTCTAGACTTAACCGTTCCCGCCAGCCGTATTGCGCCTCCATAAAGTAACAGCTTCTCAGTCATTGTCGTCTTTCCCGCATCAGGGTGAGAAATGATAGCAAAGGTTCTTCTGCGTTTCACTTCCTTATTTATCTCTTGTTCCAATTTTTGTTGTTCCAATTCCAAATGTTTTCACACATCCTATTATTCTTAATTAGTTTTATACTAGTAGCTTGTAAGCGGTATAACTCCTATGGATTTTCTCAATGTCATTCTGAGCATTAGCGAAGGATCTTCTCAGTTAGATTCCTCACTACATTCGGAATGACAACTTCTTACACTGATAATTATATGGTAAGCGTGCAAGGACGTCAAACAGAAAAAAAGAACCTGAATAATCAGGTCCTAAGAAGGAGATTTATGAAAAAGCGCATTACCACTTACTGCAAATTCCAATGCCCCCAGGTCCCAGATGGGTACCGATAACAGGGCCGATTTCTTCTATATTAACTTCAATTTGAGGGAACCTTTCCTTTAACTTTTGCTTAATACGTTTAGCCTCTTCAGTACTCATTATATGCAAAACAGAAATATGTGTTGCATTTTCAGGAACATGATCCACCAGATAGTCCAAGGCTTTTTTCTTGCCTCTAACCTTTGCTACAGCTTCTAGCTTTCCATCTCTTAGTCCGAGAATTGGTTTAACATTAAGAAAACCTCCGATGGCGGCTTGCGCACTAGACAAGCGTCCACCTCTTTTTAAATACTCTAAAGTTGCAGCGGTAAGATCAACATACATTCTCTTTTTTTCTCTTTCAATATTCACAACAATTTCTTCTCTACTGTTTCCATTCTCTGCCATGGTTCTGGCCATTTCCACTAGCAATTTTAAATTAGCAACAGTAGTCTCAGAATCAATAACTGAAATCTTATCAGGTGCTGTCATGTTTTCTGCAGCAGAAGCACTATTATGTGTTCCACTAAGCTTTTCAGATATTACTATGGTAATGATTTCATTACCTTGGGCAAGAATTTCCTCATATACCTCAGCAAAAGCTGAAATTGATGGTTGGGAGGTAGTAGGAAAATCCTTAGAGCTTTCCAGCCTGCGATAGAAGCTCTCAAATTCGCCAGGAAAACCCTCATCATTTGTCTCACCTGAAAAGGTAACGGACAGGGGTACAACTTGTATATTATTCTTAATTGCATATTCCTTTGTGAAGTACGCCGTACTATCGGTTACTATCTGTATCTTTGCCACAGATAATGTCCCCTTTCTAACCACTTATAGATTTTTTATTGCCTTTTTTGATACTTTCTATTCCTAAACTTGTTTTTCTATTCTCTTATTTTTATCCTCATCCTAATATATGCTTATAATACCAGGTCCTAATACCAAATGCAAGAGAATTTTATTTAAAATATTGAAGTCTTGCATAAGTACTGATAGTATATACAACAGTAGCCAGTGAAATGATATTTTAGATACTCATCCTACTCATCTGGCAGCCCTACATTGAGAGGAGATTTTTTATTGAAGCAAATGTTATCATACCTTAAAGGTTATATAAAAGAGAGTATAATTGCTCCTGCATTTAAGATGCTTGAGGCCTTATTTGACCTTTTTGTCCCCTTGGTAATGGCATCCATTATAAATATCGGTATTTCTAATAGTGATACAGCTTATATTCTAAGACAATGTGGCTTACTAATTCTCCTTGGCATAATCGGATTAATCTGCAGCATTACTGCACAATATTTTGCTTCAAAGGCAGCTGTGGGATATTCTACTAACTTAAGACGAGCCTTTTTTATGCATATACAATCCCTGGGGTTTTCAGAAATGGACACCATCGGTACCAACACATTGATTACACGGATGACAAGCGACATAAATCAGATTCAAAATGGTATCAACCTTTTTTTACGTCTGTTTCTTCGCAGCCCCTTTATCGTATTTGGCGCCCTTGTTATGGCCTTTACAATTAGCCGTGACGGAGCAATGATCTTTGCTGTTGTAATTCCAGTTCTTTCAATTGTTGTCTTCGGTATTATGATTTTTACCCTCCCTCTCTATAAGAAAGTGCAGGGGAAGCTGGATCGTATTCTGGGAAAAACCAGTGAGAACCTGTCTGGAGTTCGGGTGATCCGTGCCTTCAATAAGGAAAAAGATGAGGTTTCCCAGTTTGAAAATACTAATGATGAATTTACAAGGTTCCAACAGAGGGTTGGAAATATTTCAGGCTTGATGAATCCTCTGACCTTTATAATTGTTAATATCGCTATTATTGCTATACTAAATACTGGTGCTGTAAACGTAAACATGGGCAGCTTGAAGCAGGGTGACGTTATTGCCCTTGTAAGCTATATGGGACAAATAATTATTGAGCTTATTAAACTAGCCAATCTAATTATTCAGATGACCAGGGCCATCGCTTCAGGCGGAAGGGTACATAGTATAATGGAAACTAAGCCTGCTATGGTATTTGCCGATACAAGTAAAGAGCATTTAAGGGAAAATCAGAGTGAAGACGCCGTTTCCTTTGATAATGTGTCTCTTTCCTATAATCCATCAAGTGAGAACAGCTTAAATAATATCAGCTTTAGTATTAAGGAAGGACAAACCATAGGAATTATCGGGGGTACAGGTAGCGGAAAAACAAGCATCATCAACCTGATTCCAAGATTCTATGATGCTACTAACGGTTCTGTTAGAGTTTTAGGCAGACCTGTAACGGATTATACAAAGGAAGAATTACGGGATTTAGTCGCTATTGTTATGCAAAGAACACTGCTTTTTAAAGGCACGATAAGATCTAACTTACTATGGGGCAATGAAAACGCAACAGATGAAGAGTTATGGGATGCCTTGGCTGTTGCACAGGCAGATGATTTTGTTAGGAAAAAGAAAAACGGCCTGGACGATCCTGTAGAACAAGGGGGAAGAAATCTCTCTGGTGGGCAAAGGCAGCGCTTATCCATAGCACGTGCCATCATTAAAAATCCCAAAATATTAATCCTTGACGATAGTACAAGTGCATTGGATTACGCAACGGATGCCCGTTTGCGAAAAGCTCTTAGTAATTTGCCGGATTATATGACAGTTATAATCGTAAGCCAAAGAACCTCCAGTATTCAGCATGCAGACCAGATTTTTGTGCTGGATGACGGCAACCTGCTTGGTTCAGGAAAGCATGATGAGCTGCTTAAGACCAGCCACATATACAAGGAAATTTACGACAGCCAATATAAAAAGGGTGGTGAGTAATTTGAAAGCAAAAGGAAAAGCAAATATGATTAAAAGCAAGGATACCTTAAAAATAGTAGTAAAATTCATAGCACCTTACAGA
>JAAZEK010000049.1 GCA_012512335.1 Clostridiales bacterium
TACGTAGGACCTGCTTCGGGGCTTAACCAGAATAACTTGGTTAATGGTATGTACAAGCCACAATTAATTGACGGGAAGGGTATGTTAGCACTGCCTGGTTTTGTAAATGCACATACCCATATATCCATGACCGCATTTAGAGGTTATGCCGATGGACAACCACTTTGGGAATGGCTGTCTCAGACAATTTGGCCTATGGAGGATAAATTACAAGCAGGAGATTGTTACTGGCTGTCCTTATTAGGTGCAGCAGAAATGATATCAGCAGGCGTTACTACTTTCTTAGATATGTATATGTTTCAGACCGATACTGCTCGTGCAGTGTCCGAATGTGGCATGAGGGCTGTTTTAAGTAGAGCGATTACTGGTCCAGATAAAGGCACTGAGCAAAGATACCGTGAGGTAGAGGAGTTATCTCAATGGAAGTACAAGGCTGACGGACGAATTAATATGATGATAGCTCCTCATGCTGTATACACATGTTCACCTGAAGTACTTCAAAACTGTGTTAAGCTGGCAGAAAAATATCAAGTGGGTATTCATGTACATCTTTCAGAAACAGCAAAGGAAGTAGCAGATTGTGTTAGAGATTATGGCAGAACTCCTCCTGAACATCTTTATAATTTAGGCTTGTTCGAGAAACCAGTAGTTGCCGCCCATTGCGTTCACTTAACCCATGATGATATGGATTTGATGGCAAAGCATAATGTAAAAGCAGTTCACTGTCCGTCTAGCAATATGAAGCTAGCCAGCGGATTTGCTCCAGTAGATGAAATGTTAAAAAGAGGGATTGGTGTAGCAATAGGTAGCGATGGTGCAGCTAGCAATAATAATCTTTCTGTATGGAAGGAGATGTCCCTGGCTTCACTAATAGCTAAAGGGCATACACAGAACGCTGACGCATTGCCACCTAAAACAGCTATGGAGATGGCCACAATAAAGGGAGCAGAAGCTTTGTTGCTGGAAGATAAAGTTGGTAGTCTAGAAGTGGGGAAGAAGGCAGATATTCAGCTAATCGATACATCGGGCCCTCATTATTATCCCATGGAAGATCCTATAGTTCACTTGGTATATAGCGGCTATTCTACTGATGTTAATACTGTAATTATAAATGGTAAGATGATAATGGAAGATAGAAGATTAACTACCATTGATTTGAGTCAGGTAGAGGGAGAAGTAGATAGAATTATTAAGCGACTTAGATGATAGGAATTTGTAATCTTACCCTTATGAGACCGGGATACTACTGGAAAGGATTGCAGAGAGAGGTATCTGGTAGATGGCAATTTGTGAATTTTCTATACAATACATTTTGGTTGTAGTATAATAATATTGCAGATGTCTTTTTGCAGAACTAATGCTGATGGTAATGACTTCTATTCACTTTTATTTTATATTTTCTAACTATTGGAGTCAAACATAAGAGGGAGGATTCATTAATGACTGATAGAGAATTATTAGAGCTAATAGCAGCTCAAGTAGGCAAGCTAACGACTGATGTGGATTTCCTAAAGGCTGAAAGTAGGAAAACTAATATGGCTATTGAACATGATGTACAACCCAAGCTAGTAGCGCTGTATGACGGTCAAAAACAGCTTGACGAAAAACTTGAACGTATCGAAGAGAAAGTATCAAAACACGAGGAACTTATTTTGAAAAGAGTAAAATAAATTCTCTGACGAAATAATTTAATCAAACTAGCAGAGGCGTATATCCCTTAGGGTGTACGTCTTTTTAGTATAAAGTTCTCTGATATGCATTTATTAAAACTACTTAATAAGGTTTTAATAAATGTATAAAGGAAAAGTAAAACTTCTGAAATATTTGTAGGGTATAATATCTGTAGCAAAACATGAATGGAGGATGCAACGATGATGAATACATTTTTGAAATCAGAAGTTGGTCGGGGGGTTACTGTAGCATTAATATCTGTTGGGATTACTCTGCTGACAATATCGCCGTTGTTCCTCATGGAGTTACTTAATAAATTATAAGCAGGAATTGTTTTTTTAGGATAATAAGTTTTACTTATAGGAAAGCAGCCGTAATTTTATCGGCTGCTTTTCAGTTTTAAAGTTGTCATTCTGAGCTTGCCATCCTGTCATTCCGACTTTACTATCTTGTCATTCCGAGTTTATCGAGGAATCTAAATATAAGATCCTTCGCATTGCTCTGGATGACAGTTTTATATTGCTCAGGATGACAATTTAATAATACCCAGGATAATTGTTTGGTAATATTAGGGAACAAATACATGATTCCCTATGGTCGTTGCGGTTTCCGCAGATATCCGTTCTCTCATCCAACGGGAAGTTGCAGTTCTAGGATTCATATAAAACAGACAACCCCTTGTAGGATCGTTTCCCAATATAGCATCGGATACAGCCAGATAAGCATCCAAATTTGGCTTTAAACTGATCTGTTCATCATCTACACAGGTAAATGCTCTGGGCTGGTAAATAACTTCCTTAATAGTATTGGGGAACTGTGGAGAATTAACTCGATTTAATATGACAGCAGCAACAGCTATCTTGCCAACAAAATCTTCTCCTCTGGCTTCGCCATGTACGGCTTGAGCCATCATATGGATATCCTGTGACTTTCAATTACTTGCAAGAGAAAGTTCATGGACCACTTGCTCTATTGCCTGATCTTCAATATCATTTTCGGCATGCGCTAAGCCTGGCATTAAAAACCCGATAACTAGAACGAGGCAAATAGAAAAAAAGTTCTTCACATTTATCCCTCCTTCAAACTTATTGTTTTCAATTCAAATCAAGATATGCCTGAGAAATTTTTCATGAAAAAGAGAAGGGCATTATATCGCCCTTCTCTTAACTCAGTTATTTCAAATTTTAACTTTAGCAATTTCTATTCACTCGCTTTAATTAGCTTTTAGTCTTCGTCTCCAAATAGCTTGAATCCGCCTTTACCACCAAATAAAAGCATTATCACAAATATTATGATGATTATAGTAAATATATTGTTGCTACCGCCACCTTTACCACCGCCGAAGCCCGAAATATCATCCATGGATTTAGCACCTCGTTTCCCATATTTTTTGGAATACCAATGTTTGAAATAGATTCATGTACCATTCCATAATATGAAGCTTACTGTGTATTGGTGAATCAATGGTAGATTAATTTAACAGAATATCGCCTATCTGATATACATTTCCTGCTCCCATAGTAATTACCAAGTCGTCTGGCTTTGCGTGCTCCTTTATATAATCTGCTATCTGACTAAAATTGGATAAATAGATACTATTTTGCCCCTTGTCTGCAATGGCTTCTGCTAGCATGCGAGAGCTGATGTCACCAGGATCTTTTTCCCTTGCGGCATAGATATCAGCGAAAATCAAGTAGTCTACCCCTTGGAAGGCTTCTGTAAACTCTTGAAAAAGTTCTTTAGTTCGTGTATAGGTATGAGGCTGATATATGAGCCAAAGCTGGTTATAGGGATAATTGTGGGCAGCAGTTATTGTAGCCTTAACCTCTGTTGGATGATGAGCATAATCATCTAAAACCGTTACCTGCTTGTCGGTTTTGCCTTTGAGTTCGAATCGACGGTGTGTACCATGATAGTGTAGTAGGGAGTCTTTCATCACATCTGAGGGAATACCTATAATTCCACATGCCGCTATAGAGGCAAGTGCATTATATATATTGTGTTTTCCAGGTACCTTCAAGTTGAAGTATCCTAGATTCCTACCATTGTTTTCAACACGAAACACGGAGTTCCCCAGATTATCATAGCTGATATCAAAGGCCATCCAATCACATGGACTATCAATCCCATAGGATACAGTCTGGCTATGTACTTCCTTCATAAGCTTTGCAACCAGGGGATCATCACCACAGCCTAAAACATAACCATATTTGGGAACTATTTGAGCAAATTTAAGGAAAGAAGAGTAGATATGCTCTATATCCTTAAAATAATCCAAATGATCTCTTTCGATGTTTAATATCATAGCTAAGAACGGCTTGAATTTCAGAAAGCTATCCATATACTCACAGGCTTCCGTTATGAAGTATTCACTTTGCCCAGTGCGCACATTACCACCTATCTCGTCTAATTCACCGCCTACCAAAATAGTAGGGTCTAAATTGGCACGATGCATCATAGTTGATAACATGGATGTTGTAGTTGTTTTTCCATGGGTACCGGCTACACCTATAGAGAAGGAGAAGGTCTCCATGATTTGCCCTAACAATGTTGCCCTGTCCATAATGGGTATGTTTCGTCTTTTAGCTTCTATTATCTCTGAATTATCATCTTTTACTGCTGCAGTATATATAACTAAATCCACATCTTTTATATTTTTAGCATCATGTCCTTGGTATACTTGCGCTCCATTATCATGAAGTCGTTTAGTCAAGCCTGAAGCCTGTAAATCAGATCCAGAAACACGATAATCCTTTTCCAATAAAATTTCTGCCAGTCCACTCATACTGATGCCGCCAATTCCTATAAAGTGGATATGCTTGCCTGTGAAATCACGAATATGACTCATTCTCATTTAGTTCACTCCCATAATATCCATAAATCTATTATATCCACTCATAGCTTGTTTTAATTACATATAAATGATTAAAAATATTACATTAAATTAACGGACAAACAAGACACCATCGGAGAGTACGATGGTGTAGAATCATAAATGAAGAGGTGTTTTCTTTATGAAAATACATAAGAAAAACTCTCCCTTCGGTAGCTCGGCTGCCATATCCATTAAGATTTAGGCCCTTTGGCTTTGCGTCCCACCGTTTCCAGTGGTTTGCCATTATCGTTGAAAAGTTCTATTACCTTCAAATAAGCTGAAGGTTTGGTATCTTTATCCATTATACAATGCAATTTACTAATTTTTAGTAGATATGTCCTAAAATTATTACTTTTCAGCCGGGGTAATGTATAAAAAGAACCATTGGATGTCGTAAGAAGCTAAAGGATTTATCATCCTATAGTATTTTTATATTCTCTTCAAAAATAATTAAATTAGTATATGTTTTCTAGTTGTGTTAGTATATTATATATACAGACACCTAATGATAATCACACTCTCTGAGGCTTTTTGGACAATTTTTTAAAAGGATGCATATCAATATTATGGAAAAAATATCTACAGTTGGCGATAATTACCATAGGATGATACTTGACAACATTTCATTTGGAGTACAAATTGCGCAAATACTATATGATGATCAGGGAGTGCCAAATGACTATCTATTCTTGGAAGTAAACTCAGCATTTGCTGATATCATGGAGCTACCCAAGGAAAAAATAATAGGCAAGAAAGTTAAAGCTTTTTACCCTAATGCTGAGCCTGAATGGTTTATTAAATATGGGAAAGCTATAAAATCGAGTAAACCAGAATCATTTGAGGCGTGGAGCAAATATCATAGCTGTTGGTATAATATACTAGCAATACCCCTTGGCGAAGATAAATTTGCAATTGTGTTTATTGATGTAAGTGAACGCAAGTTGATTGATGAAGAGAATCAGCTTCTAGTTAATGAAATTCAAGCGGAAAGAGATAGATTAACCGCACTAATCTACAATATACCTGATGAAGTATGGTTTACAGATAAGGATGGAAATATTATCCTCACTAATCAAGTAACTCAAGGGAAATTTGGAGAAAACTATCTAGGAGTAAATGTAGCTAAGATTGCTGAATCTTTGGAAACATATAATTCTGATGGAAGCCGTCGCCTCCTTGATGAAACTCCTCTTATACGAGCAACAAAAGGGGAAAAATTAATTGATGGAGAAGAGATTATCCGTCTTCCTATAAATAAGGAGCTAAGATATCGCTGGTTCAATGCTACCCCTGTCTGTGACAAAGAAAACAATATTATTGGGGCAGTAGCAATCACACGAGATATTACTAGACAGAAGCAGGTTGAGAAAAAAGTACTTGCACTTGTTTCCGAGCTTGAAAAAGCAGATAAGAACAAGAATGAATTTATAAATATTTTATCTCATGAACTGAGAAACCCTTTAACAACAATTAAAGGCGGCATTGCTCTGTTAAAACTTACAAATGAAGATAAAAATAACGAAAAAATAATAGAAATATTAGATCGTCAAACCAATCATTTAACTAAATTAATTAATGATATGCTGGATATTACTCGAATAACCCAAAACAAGATAGTAATGGAAAAAGAACAAGTCAACTTAAATAAAATTTTGAATGATGCCATAGAAGATAGAAAACAGCAGTTTGACGAAAAGAATATAAAACTCATAAAAAATATGTGTAAGAAGGATATAGTAGTGAATGTTGATTCAGTGCGTATTACGCAATGTATTGGAAACATATTGGGAAATGCTTTAAAGTTCACAGGTGAGGGTGGAACTATCAGGATTTCTTTAGAAATACAAGGAAAAAATGCAGAAATAAATGTCCAGGATAACGGTATAGGCATAAGACCTGAAAAGCTTGCAACTATTTTCGAACCATTTAAACAAGATTTTAATCCTTACGCTAATTATGACAATAGTGGGCTTGGATTAGGTCTTCATATAGTAAAAAAATATATGGAAATGCATAATGGTAGTGTCAGTGCTAGTAGTCCAGGAGTAGGAAAAGGAACTACATTTACGCTGGAACTGCCGATTACAGATAAATAAGATACTGGCAAAATAGTGTACTACTTGCTACAATATAGACAGAAAAAATCCTTCAAGAATATAGA
Source organism: Clostridiales bacterium (assembly GCA_012512335.1). Classification (GTDB taxonomy): domain Bacteria; phylum Bacillota; class Clostridia; order Caldicoprobacterales; family DTU083; genus UBA5454. Next base: position 6,708 of record JAAZEK010000049.1, read on the forward strand.
TTCCTATTGGAGAGTTGATAATAGTGAGAAAAAATTTTGACTACTTCGTGAAAAAGATTCCGGTTGGTATTCATAGTAATACGAAATCCATTACTACCAGTCGTATGGCAATTTTCATTCCTGAGAAGTTTGTTATCGATAAAAAAATGCTTGTGGAGGAATACCACTTTGTAATCTGCTTCACAACTCCTCCGAGAGCTACAATTTGCTCAAGGGAATACCAATTTAAGAAAGGCAGCATAATTTGCCTGGCTCCTGGCGATGATATATTAGTGCATCCGAAAAAAAGTGCTTCTCCAGATAAGTATATGACAATATGCGTTAATAAGGATTTTATGCAAAATATATACCAGCAAACAGGAGGAGAGGGTAAGCTCTTATATAGGAAACTAGATAATACGTATAGTCATCAACTGTTGGATGGAATAGAGGCTTTAATTCATGAGGTCTTAACTTTTGGTGAAACCAGTCCCGTGATGATCGAATGCTTAGAAAATCGTATTGCTATACAATTATTAAGAGATTCTAGCACTGAATTTAATGCAAGCAGAAGTCACAAGATAAGCCCTGAAGGTGTCGTTCAAAAGGCTATTGATTATATTGAGACTTATTACAGCAGCAATATTACAATCCAAAACATTAGTGATGCAATTTTTATAAGTCCTCCTCATTTACAAAAGATATTTGTGAAGCATGTGGGGATAACTCCTTACCAGTATATTATGGATCACAGGCATCAGATAGCAAAAAAACTACTAGAAACAACAGAGGCTTCTATTGAAGTTATCGCCAGACAATGTGGTTATGTAAATAATGCTCACTTCTCAACTACTTTTAAGCAAAAAGAAGGCATGCCACCTTTGACATATAAAAAATCACTGCTTATTGATAAGTAATTCTTACTGAATAGTTTTTTGTAAAAATCAAGATAGTTTTTGAAACAATACAGATAATCTTCTCTGATATTGTATTGTGTGGGAGATAAAAATCCTCACTTGACAAAATCAGCGATGGGAGAAGAAATATGAGAAAGAATATGATTTGGGTTATCACTCTTGTAATAATGCTACTGTTTACTAGTTGTGGAATTAAGTTGCCTAGTACAGTTAAGAATCCAGGCAAAGACGTAAATAATGAAGATATCACAGATGCAAGTCCACCACCTGGTGAAACCAAAGATGATGAATTTAATTTGCCAGATAGCTATCCTAAGGATATTCTTCCTCTGGCAGTAGATGCCGAAATTATTGATGTGAGAGAAAATCCTGCAAGCAACGGTCTGGAAGTCGTCTATGTTAGTAGCAACGATATAGATACGGTACTGGATTTTTATGAAGAAGCGCTTAAGGATGCGCAAGCACTCAATACAGAAGAAACAAACGATGGTTATATGCTTATAGCCATGATGGATGATATCAGTTATGTCATTTATCTAAGTAAGGATGCGATGAATCCCAATCCTAAATATGCTGGAAAGTTATCTGTATATATCATATTGAGTGGATTGGAGGGAATCTCAGGTGAATCTCTAATTCCAGACGGTGAAGGAGAAAAGTGGCCTTCTGCAGAGTTACCAGGAGTTCCTGAGCTAGATGGTTACATTACTCAGATCCTGCGTGAAGATGGTATTATTCGACTTGAGTTAACAGTGAATGATAATAGTAAGGTGAAAAGCTACATTGGAGAATTGGAAGAAGCAGGCTTTACTTTTGATACGGAGCCAGATCCAGATGACGACCATATGGAATTTTTAGCTTTTAAAGATGAGAGTATGATAAGCTTTGGATTTAAAGGCGAGGAAAACCTAGTGTCAATAGAATATCAAAAATAGAACGAGTTTTTCTAATTAAAATATTAATAAACCCTCGTAGCCTTCTTAAGAAGCGCTTTGAGGGTTGTTTTATTCCATCGATTTCATAATTATATGCTTAAGAAAATGGAAAAGCTGGTATATATCAGTTAATCTAAACTATTCTAAAGCAGGAGGGATTTTCATGGTAGAAAATGATAAGAAAGACATTAGAA
>JAAZEK010000503.1 GCA_012512335.1 Clostridiales bacterium
CACTTGAAATCCACAAAAGCACCACAATTCCTGCATTAACTGTTAGATTGATTAATGGACCAAATACAGCCATTACCCGCATGGCTGACACCCCTGCCACAGCAAAACCTTCCGCAGCTTGACGAAACTTTTCTTCTTCCTGATCCTCTGCCTGAAATGCCTTTACTACCCTAATAGCTGAGAGAAACTCTCTGCTAACCTGATTTAAACGATCAAGCTTTTTTTGCATCCTATCGAATCTTGGATATCCAAGCTTCATATTCCCTGCGATTAAAAAACTGGAAACAAGCAAAATCACCACAATCATAGGAATCAGCTTTGGGGTTCGCCAGATAATAAGGATCAATGCGCCTAAGCATGTTACCGGAGCTTTCATCATAATACGCATGCTACCGTTGATGAAGTTTTGTATCTGGGTCACATCATTGGTAATTCTGGTTATAATGGATGATGGCTGTAAGCGGTCAATATTTTCAAATGACAATGTTTGTATCTTCTCATATATGTCATGGCGCATTTCCTTACCAATCTGTTGAGAAGTTTTTGTAGCATATATATTACGCATTATAGCGCCTAAGGCTCCCATAACGGCAATTCCAAGCATGATAATACCGTACTCCAGAATCTTACCTACATCTTGAGACTTCACACCATCATCAACAATAAAGGACATGAAGGTAGGTTGCAGTAGATCAGCTGCAGTCTCCATGCTCAGGAAGAGCAAAGCTGTTAAAAACTTTCCAATGTGCCTACGAATATATGTTAACATAAGCTTCATATGATTCTATTACTCCCCCACAACTGATGTCGACAAAGCCTTCGCTGTTGTTCATAAATAAGCCTTCGCTATGCCTATTTGATCATTCACCAATAATCTTGACAAGCACACGCTTGGATCTTTTACCATCAAATTCGCCATAGAAGATTTGCTCCCAGGTGCCAAAATCTAATTTACCATTGGTAATCGCTACAACGACCTCTCTCCCCATGATGGTTCTTTTAAGATGGGCATCAGCATTGTCTTCATATCCATTATGAGCATATTGACTGTACGGCTTCTCAGGTGCAAGCTTTTCTAGGAACACTTCAAAATCACTATGTAAGCCTGACTCGTCATCGTTAATGAAAACACTTGCAGTAATATGCATAGCATTGCATAGAAGCAAACCCTCTTTAATGCCACTTTCTCTTAAGCACTCCTCTACCTGTGGAGTAATGTTCATAAAGGTCCTTCTTGTTCTTGTGTTAAAAGATAGTTCTTTTCTATAAGATTTCATAAATAAACCTTCCTCCCTGAAACGGTTTGTCAGTAATTGATTGCTACAGTTTTTCTTTAATAAAGGCAAGTATCGCTTCGTGTCGCTCTTGACTCCAAAAGCTACCATCATGAGGAGCATTAGGTATGCATATCATGGATGCATCGTAATCCAGCTCTAAAAGCTTATCATACATAGCCGTTGCTTGGGAATAAGGCACCACTTCATCTGCGTCTCCGTGAATTATTAAGAACGGTGGATAGTCCTTGTCCGCCTCTACACGATACAATGGGCTCATTGCTTTCATTACTTTCATGACCTCATTACTATCTTCTAAAGGTATACCAGCTAATTGA
>JAAZEK010000504.1 GCA_012512335.1 Clostridiales bacterium
ATGTTCTCAGGAGGGTGCAGTAACACCTACAGTTTCTCCAACTGCCAAACCAGAAGGTACTAATGAACCAGTTGAAACAGTAGAACCAGAGTCGGATATTAAGTGGAGCGGAACGATTTCATACGCACCATACATGTTTGGTCCCATAGATGAGGATGAAGTTACACCTCAGATTGAAGAGGCTTTACTGGAATATGGATATGACGTAAAATTAGAACCCATTTATATTGAAAACAGCCAGTATACCGAATTGATTAACCTGCGAATCACATCAAAAGAGGCACCTGATTTGTTTATAAGTGGTAACGGGTCCAGGATAAGAGAATTATATGATCAAGGAGCAATTGCTTCTTGGGATAAAGACTTTTTTATCGAAAAAAGCCCAGCAATATATGAGCATGTTGAAAAAGGTGGAATTGATGGGAGACTTCTAGATTTTGTTGATATGTGGTGGGATCTATCTTCTATTGATGGACAAATGGTAACAATCCCATCCTTTACTGAATCGGGCTCAATGATTAATAAAGCGGTAATATATCGACAGGATTGGTTAGATAATCTTGGAATAACTGAGCTTCCTTATACAATAGAAGAGTTTTCTGAGCTTATGTACAAATTTGCCAAAGAAGATCCTGATGGAAATGGACAAGATGATACTTATGGTTATTCTGCTTCAATGATAGGAATTCTTTTTGGCGCACATGATGGATGGAATGGTTATCCAAGTGGTTCACCACAATGGTATAATAGAGATAGTGAAATGATTAGTGCTGATATACTACCAACAAACATAGATGTTTTGGCATTATTGGCAGAGCACTATGCTGATGGTCTGTTAGATCCAGAGTTTATAACTGGAGAGAATCAGGGTGGCTACTGGGCTATATCGCATCCTTTTATCAATGGCAGAATTGGCGTTTCTGCTCATGCTTCAATTGACCATTATCGCCTACCGGAAGTATTAGGAGATGAGGGTGGTCCTGTAACTCAGGAGTATTATAAGGTTAATGGAGAAGGAGCAGAATTTACCTATGGCCCCTTCATTGCAGGTCCTACAGGTAATTATGGTTACCTTAAAGGATACGGTGCAAGTTTAGGAGAAGGTACTGTTTATGATGTAAGATTGAATAATGACACAGAAAAGCTTTCAGCGATTTTTGAAATAAAGAACATTTTTGCAACTGATGATGATATTGCTATGATGGCTGGATTTGGTATTGAAGGTAAGCATTATGAAATGGAAACAGTCAATGGCAAGGAAATTGCTAAAGCCTTACTTCCGTCAAATGAAGAACTGAATGCAAAAGGTGTTATGACTCAAAGAAGCCTATCTGGAGAGCCAATGCCTTTTAGTGAAAAATATATAAACTTTAGCTTTTACAATAATCCATCAATAGCTAACAGGTTTGACATACAATCACAGGAACAATATGGTGGAGGGTATATAAGCGATCTCTATACTGACACTGAGTCAACAGCTCTATATAGACCTGACTTAATTACCTATAGAGATGAAACATTTACCAAAATAATAACTGGTGAGTTAGGTTCAGATTATTGGGACACTTATGTAGAAGAATGGAATAATCGCGGTGGCAAGATACTTACCGAAGAAGCTCAAGAGTTTTGGAATAGTAAAAATTAATTTAGCATATTAAGAGGATTTAGGAGATCTTAAAAGATCTTAAAAGATACTGCTGTCAGACAACTAGTTGCCAGCAGACTA
>JAAZEK010000505.1 GCA_012512335.1 Clostridiales bacterium
CTTATTACTCCAACTGTTATGCCAAAAACTTCTCTTACCTTATCCTTGCCCTCTGCCCAATTACCCTGCTTTAGGCTTTGTGACAAGCTCCGCATGTTTTTCATGGATGCAATGGTAAATCCTAAGGCTGTTTCGGCAACACCAATTCCTATTGCCTGTGCACAGCCTGAAACTCGTATCCCTCGTTCCCACACTGTATCACTGACGATTCCTTTGACAGTACCAGCTGCGTGAACAATTAACTCAGCATTAGGTGCCTGATCGAGTACCTCTTTACTTAATTGAGGACATCCCCAGGAAGTAATAATGATGTTGGCGTCTTTTACTAGTTCCTTTGCTCTCGCGGTATCAGGATCCTTCTCATCTGGGTTGCAGACTACTTCCCCAAATTGGCCAAGCTGTACTAAATCCTCCTCTTTGAAAATTTTCTTTCTTTGATTTGCGTTCATTAGCATAATGATTTTTCTCATGGTGTTTCCTCCCTTTTATTATTCCAAATTCTTAGCAGATTAGTTCCGATCCATCGGTAGATTCACCAGCTGTTTTGAATGCGCGGACTTGTATATAGCATGTATTATCTCTACCGACTTTCTAGCTTCATATCCGTTTACCATTGGCTTCTTACCCTTAGATATACAATCGAGAATTTCTTCAATCTGTTTTTGATGAAGGCTACCATCAATACTCAAAGGATCTGCCATCCCACCAGCGTGCTTGCTCATATTTAGTTCCTGTACCTTCAAATCCAAGGGGTGATGATCCCGAAATTCCCAGCATTTGATAGCATTATCCTCTATAACTATTGTTCCATTTTCTCCATGAATATCAAGTCGACTTCCAATTCCCGGATAGGCAGCGGTGGTGCCTTCAATAACACCTATAGCACCATTTTCATACTTTACGGTTGCAACGGCAGTATCTTCTACCTCAATATCATGATGCCCCAAGGTAGCAATCTCTCCAAACACATGTTTTACAGGACCCATCATCCATTGAAGCAGGTCAATAAAATGGATGGACTGATTCATAAGCGCACCTCCACCATCTAAGGTCTTAGTACCCCGCCACTTTCCGCTGTCATAGTATTCCTGTGATCGATACCATTTTATATAGGCATCACCTAGGATTAATTTGCCTAACCTTCCGCTAGAAATGGCTTCCTTTACCAAGCTGTAATGCTTATTGTACCTCAAATTGAAGATGCCAGAAATTACAACCTCATTCTTTTCGCATTCACTTAAAATCTCATCTATTCGCTCCAAGGTCACCTCTATTGGTTTTTCAACTATTATATGCTTTCCCATTTGTGCAGCTAATATGGCTATATCTCGCCTTAATCCACTAGGGGTACATATAGATACAATGTCGATATCATCCCTACCCAATAGCTGTTTGTAATCCGTATACCAATTAATACAATTATAATTTTCGGCAGTTCTCTTGGACATCTCTTCGGAAATATCGCATACAGCAATTAATTCTGCATTCTTAATGTTTTGCACAGCATCTAAATGAAATTTAGATACGGCACCGCATCCAATTATGCCGAAACCATACTTCTTTTCAGTCCTAACCATCCTCTTACCTCCTAGTTCCAAAATCGTGTAAAACCCCTGTTCAACCTAACTGTATATTGCTGTATATTATTGAAGTTATTAGAAAACCCCTGTTTAATCAGGCTGGATATTATTGTTTATCTTGTCTGCCTCTTCAAAATACAGATATATGCTTGAACCATGCTTCTGCCTGTATTCATATGGGCTTATACCCTCTTTTTGCGTAAAAAACCTACTAAAATAATGGAGGCTTTGGAAACCTGTTTTTTGAGAAATTTGGGTTATATTCATCTGACTATACTTTAGCAATTCCTTGGCTTGATACAACCTGATTCCATTAAGAAAGCGTATAGGTGAGCTTCCATACC
>JAAZEK010000506.1 GCA_012512335.1 Clostridiales bacterium
CTCACCTCCATTTTATATGTTCATTATATAGCAAAAATTCTCTTTATAAAAGTAGTCAGTTGAGTTTTCATCTTTATTTTATGTTGGATAACGTTTCGAGGCTTAGCGACGTCGGATTTTCTCAATTGTAATCACTTCCCGATGTCTGCTAAGCCTCTGTTATGCGACGGATCTATACTATTCCGAATCACTATCATACCAATGCTCTTTAGCTCCCTCAAAGATATCATCTAAAGACATTCCTTTAAAAACTTCTTCATTAATTTTTAAATAATCTTCCTTGCTACTACCTTCCACTCTGCGGATAAATCTCAAAAATCCAGAATATCCGAGTTCTTTTATCAATACCCGGGAACCTTTTTCTACTATTTCTTTATCTGTATACTTCATACTATCATTCGATAACATCAATATCCATCTCCTTTCTTAAGAAATCTATTGGGAAGCGCTACATCGCATATCAGCAGGTTTACAAAATCCATTCGGCTGCGGGAACCCTGTGTAGACGATGCGACGACAAATACTACACGAACATTAATAGCTACAAGGCACTACAGTAAACAGTTCACCTTCCAATGACCAGCTTGTGCCAACAATACAATCATCGATAACTACTTTTGCCGCGACACAAAAATCATCACCAGGATTCCACTGGATTCCTGTTCCAAATGGATGCACCAAATTTCGTATTCCCAGTACTGCTTTTGATTGCTCCATAAGCATACGTTCTATATGTGATTCTTCTTCTCCTAAACTCCTAGTTAGTCGCCCGACAACAATAGGATTGTATGACCCATCATGCGAATGGAATCCGGAAATGATTCCATCCAACAACGGTTTAATCACTGATGCTAAATTAATTCTTGTACCTCTTGGGGCGTTAATTTTCAATTTTAAACCGAAATAACTTGGGAGCTTAAGTTTATCAATAACTTCTACTGTCCCACTCTTTATTGCATACCAGAAAGAATGTGGTTTGATATCTCCCTTTAAATCAGGACATGAAACTTCAGTCCAATAAGCCAAGATCTGCTCTTTGGCCCAATAAAGAGATCCTTGTGATGGATCAATTAGACTATATCGCTGGTAATGTGGAAATATTTCTTCTATGTTCTTGGGTTGTATTGGTAAAGAAAACACTCGTTCAAAGCACAAACCCCTACGGCATAAATCTGTAAACGAACCGCTTCCTACGTTATAAATCAACACATTTTCTACATCAAAATATCCCTCTTCATTGGAAACATATTGTGCTTGAAGCATCGTATTTTCAGAGTTATGCATTGTCCTCAGCCTTGAACGAAGGGAATTTCTCATTTCAAGCAACCATCCCTTTGGCTCGAACGGCAACCGAATTTTTGACCAAAGTTCAACAGACTTATTATCGTCTTCGGGTTCGTTAATAAAATAATTTCTTTCTGACATCGACTCACCTCTTCAAAGACCCAGTCGTTTCGTCTAACGTTTAGCACTCGCGACGTAGCGCCGGGTAAGCTGAGACATGTTGGCAGGATGAACACCTGACGATACTTCAGAGACTTTCCTCCTGCTGTGCCCTTTATGCGAGTGCTTGTTCTCTGATGCCACACGCCCCAAAATCAGAGAGCGACAGGATGTCGCACCCTTATTTTTGATTCTTTATTTAATTA
>JAAZEK010000507.1 GCA_012512335.1 Clostridiales bacterium
CGTGGATGTTGGTCCCTCGGTCCGCTTTTATCTATCACTTTTTCCCCATGGTGCCCTTTATGATGTTGACAGTTGTTTATGTTATAAAGCAGTGGATTGAAAAAGGTAAATCCAAGAAGGTAGTATACGGATACCTAGGTCTGGTTCTTGCCCTGTTTATACTCTTTTATCCTGCTATATCTGGCATGATAGTTCCCGAGGGATATATCAGATTCCTTCGATGGCTACCATCTTGGTACTTCTAAACGAAATGAGGCAGGGGGGACGGTTCTCGTGCTTCACTCAAGATTCTTTGTCGCACGCCCCTCAGAATGACAATTTAATGGCTATTTGCAGTAGAATTGTAGTATAACCTTTACTGTAAGATTGAATAGAATAACAGCAATGGGTCAATGATTGTAGTAAAGGATAATGAATAGGAGTGTATACAATGATCCGTATTGCTGTATGTTGTTTATGTTTAAAAACCAAGAAAGAAAACCTGATACTCTTTGGCAAAAATATCTGTCAGGATTGTGAAGCTGAATTAACTCAGAGTTCTACAGAAGATTTGTCTTACGATTTGTATGTTAAAAAAATGAAGGATGTATTAACAGCTCCAAGCAAAGAAGACAAAAATATGGTATAAATTGCGGTGATACATAGTTAATGTTTAAGAACATGCCACTTGTTAATGGCTTGACAGAATATATTTCTAAAAACCAGCTAGCTTTTCATATGCCTGGACATAAGGGCGGGAGGCTTATGCCTGAGCTTTCATCTTTTTCATTTGCTCAAATGGATATGACTGAGGTATCAGGTTTGGACAATCTACAAAGTCCGGAAGGCATCATCAGGGAAGCCCAGCAATTAGCAGCTAAGGCTTTTCAGTCGGATGCCTGTTTTTTTCTTATAAATGGATCAACTTCGGGGATTCATGCTATGATGATGGCTACTTTTCAAGCAGGTGATCAGGTTCTTATTCCACGAAACTGCCATAAATCTGTTTGGGGTGGACTAATATTGAGTGGAGCAGAGCCGGTTTTCATCCAACCTGAATATGATGAGGAACGGTGTTTAGTTACCCATGTATCACCAGGATGCGTGAGACAAGCGATTCGTGAAAATCCAAATGCTAAGGGAATGGTGATTACCAATCCAGACTATTACGGACTGTGCCCTCAGTTATCTGAAATACAGAGTATATTAGCGATTAATGGAATGAAACTTTTAGTGGATGAAGCCCATGGTCCTCATCTCATTTTTCATCCAGATTTGCCACCTTCTGCAGCTCAATGCCGTGCAGACCTATGGGTGCAAAGTGCACATAAAACTCTGCCTGCTTTAACTCAAGCGGCTTATCTGCATATTGGCAATCAGGTCAGCCCTACGGATAGTCGTTTGATAGAAAAGGTAACACAATATCACCGCTTGTTACAAAGCACAAGTCCTTCGTATCTAATAATGGCATCGTTGGACTATGCAAGGGCATACATGGAGGAACATGGTAAAGTATCACTGGATATGCTATTAGAGCATTTGACATGGACAAGAAGTGAGCTTAATACCTTAGGAATAGATACTATGCAGGGATACAGTAGGTCGGAAATATATCAAATTGACGCGACTAGGCTGGTATTAGATATTTCAAAACTTGGTCTAACAGGATTTCAAGGAGAGGAAATTTTAAGACAGGCAGGTGTACAAGTGGAGATGTCCGATAGTCATCGTTTGGTGTTGGTTTGTACAGTTGCTGACCGTAGAGAAGACTTTCAATGCTTGGTGGATGCATGTAAACATTTGTCGACTCACATGGGAAATCGGGAAATTAAGGGTAGAAAATTGACTATTTCCCGGGAAATACCGAGACAAATGCTGTCGCCAAAGGAGGCTTTTGCGGGAAATGTAGAATGGGTTTTGTTGGATCAGGCGGCTGGGCGTATATGTGGCGGAGCGCCAGTTGGTCCATATCCTCCAGGAATTCCTTCATATTATCCAGGGGAGCTTATTACCAAATCAGGCTTGGAAGGGCTTTTGGAAAATCAAGCCCAAGGAGCTCAGTTGTTTGGGTTATCTGAGGATGATAAAATATCTGTTATAATAGATTAGGAGTTACTGTTCACTGGTAAATTAATAATAAATATATTCCAGTCGCTGTTGCACTCACGAATCATTCTATAGCTCATCTCATCAGAAAATCCTACACCTTCCGAACTCACTACGTTCAGACATGCGGAGGTGTTTAACGGATTTTCTGCTGATATTCGCTAAGAATGTTGGTCGTTCCTGCAAAGGCTCCTTCCATATGATTTATTATTACGGTGTGAGTTGTAAAGCATGTGAAATAAATAGCGAGTTGTGAATTGTAGTAGAAGTGGCGAAAGGGAGATTTCGAATGGGTAAATTGGGTAAATTAATATGTATTGAGGCAGGGGACGGCAGTGGCAAGGAAACACAAACCAACAAACTTTTTCAGCGTTTGCAGGATAATCATGAGCAGGTAAGGAAAATATCATTTCCCAATTATGAAAGTGAGTCGTCTTCTCTAATAAAGATGTATCTAAAAGGTGATTTTGGTAAAAGCCCTGGGGATGTGAGTCCCTATATAGCATCTACTTTTTATGCAGTTGATAGGTATGCATCGTATAAGAAGGATTGGGAGGAATTCTATAAAGACGGAGGCATAGTTTTGGCTGACC
>JAAZEK010000508.1 GCA_012512335.1 Clostridiales bacterium
AGCAAGAAACTATTAAGGATTAATTTATCCAATGGCAGGATGATTACTGTGCAAAAGAAACTTTCAAAAAAATATTTATTAATTCTATTGTTGCCAATAGCTTATTTTATTAACATGCTATCTAGGACTAACAGTGGACTAACTGAAAAGTACTATTCTACTGGTATCTACCCTGGAATTTCTCGAATCCTGGGAAGCTTAATCGGCTGGATTCCTTTTTCATTTGCTGAAATCCTCATACCAATTTTAGTCATTCTAGTCCTTTGGGCTTTTATCAAATGGTCAATTCGTTTAATTAAAAGTAAAGATGAACGTTGGATTATTCTTAGAAATGGTTTTTTGAATGTTTTACTGGCATTAAGTCTTGTTTACTCGTCCTTCATATTTCTTTGGGGGTTAAACTACAACCGCCAAAGTTTGGGAACCATTCTTGATTTTGATGTTAGAAGCTCTAACGTTGAGGAGTTGGTGATGATGACTGAAGAGCTACTGGAAAAGACTAATGTCCTTAGAGAACAGGTAGAAGAAGATGAGCGTGGCGTTATGGTACCCTTTGATAGTGTAACAGAATCCTTTTCGCGGGCACGAGAGGGTTATTTTGCAGCTGCAGAATACATTCCTGGCTTTGATGGAGTGTATGGCAAGCCCAAGCCATTGTTATTCTCGCCGGTGATTGCATATACAAATATCTGGGGGATCTACATCCCATTTACAGCTGAGCCCAATGTGAATATGAAAGTTCCTACGCCTATGATGGGTTCAACCATGATGCATGAGCTGGCACATCAACTGGGGTTTGCTAGAGAAGATGAAGCCAATTACATTGCCTTTTTAACTTGCAGTTTTCATCCTGATGTGGATTTCCAATACTCGGGGCACCTCTCTGCCCTGAACTATTCGCTAAACGCTGTCTACGGACAAGATGTAGAAGCCTACAAAGATTTGTATAGCAGACTTTCCGATGGCGTCAAAAGGGACTATGCTGAGAATTCAAGATACAACGAGAAATATGCAGGACCAGTAAAAGAAGCCTTTTCCAAATCAAATGATGTATATTTGAAGGCAAACAATCAAGCAGACGGAGAACGTAGCTATGGAAGAATGGTTGATTTGCTCTTAGCTCAATATCGTTATAAACAACAACAGGAGGAAAACAGATAGATGGAACCAATGAACAAACTAGCGGGGAGCGGCTGTGAAATCCGAATACCCTTATCAGATAGAAAACCTTTGCAGGAGATAGAAAGAAGTATTATAAAAACATATAGAAAACAATTATGGGCTAAATTCAATAAGGCAGTGCGTGATTTTAAACTGGTTGAAGAAGGGGATAAGATTGCAGTAGCTATATCAGGCGGAAAAGACAGTCTGCTAATGGCGAAGCTGTTTCAGGAAATGCAAAAACATGGTGTAAGCAATTTTGAGCTGGAGTATATTGCCATGGATCCAGGCTTTCATGAAAGCAATCGTGATCTGTTATTGGGCAATTGTGAATACTTAAATATACCAGTTAAGCTGTTTGAATCTAACATATTCGATATAGTGGACCATATAGCTGCGGACTATCCATGCTATATGTGTGCTCGCATGAGAAGAGGTGCTTTGTATTCTAAAGCCCAGGAACTTGGATGCAATAAATTGGCCTTAGGTCATCACCTAGATGATTTTATAGAAACTACCTTATTGAATATGTTTTATGCAGGCTCATTTAAAACTATGCTTCCAAAATTAACTGCTAAAAATTTTGATAACATGGAATTGATACGGCCTATGTGTTATATCAATGAAAACGACATTATAAAATTTGCTTCAAACAATGGAATAGCTTGTATGAATTGTGGTTGTGTGGTAGCTGCTAAAAAAACGTCAAGTAAACGTAGGGAAATGAAAGAGTTGGTTAAGGAATTAAAAAAAATTAACCCCGAGGTAGATCAATCAATTTTCAATGCAGCCCGAAATGTTAATATAGATTGTATACTAGGATGGCAGATTAATGGTAAAAGGTATTCTTTCTTAGATGATGAAGAAGATTAATTTCGACAAAATTCGAGGGATGGGCTTGAAGAAGAATAAGCTATATGTTAAAATGAACGGCAATGACCTTTATTGGATAGATCGTCAATAAGAGGGCAAATAGAACAAAAAGCAAGTTTTTTTGAAAGAGTGGTGTATCATAGTTGGCTAAGGAAACAATAGATACGATCCGCGCAGCTGAACAAGCAGCGAATCAACTGGAAAAGGATGCGGTAACAGAAAGTGAACGAATCCTTGAGAAAGCCGGAGAAAGAGCGAGAGAACTTACTACCCAGATTATAATGGAGTCTCAAAACAAAGCTCAGGAAGAGTTAAAAGCTGCCCGAGAACAAGAGAAAGTAATTATGGCTGAAGCGCAAAAGCAAGCAGAAGAAGAGATAGCATTACTTCGAAAGCAGGCAACAGAAAAAGAACAAGAAGCCATAGAAATTGTTCTATCAGAATTATATCCGAGATAATGTACTTGGCTTTTTCTTGGATATTCCCTATGCTCAACAATTTAAGGGAGGAATTAACGAATGGCAATTTTGCCTATGAAACGAATACATATCTATGCACTGTTAAAAGAACGTGTAGAGATTTTAGAATTGCTACAGCGCTTTGGCACTGTGCAAGTAGAAAATAACCTCCAAGAAGATGAATTATTTGAAAAAAATGATTTAACAGAAGAAAAATCTGCAATAGACAGGGACATGTCAATGGTCTCTGAGGCTATTTCTATATTGAATTATCATGCTCCAGAAGAAAAATCTATGTTAGATTCTCTAAAGGGTAAGCAGGAACTTTCCTTAGAAAGTTTTGACAAGCTAAGTATGCAACATCAAGAGATTTATCAAACAGCCAAACAAATAAAGAATCTGGATAGTCAAATAGCTGAACTTGCTGCTAATTTACATAAATTACAATTGCAAATAGACGCTTTAGCCCCTTGGAGTCGCTTGGACATACCTATTCAGTTTCAAGGAACTAAATCTACCACTGCAATAATAGGCACATTGCCTAGAGAAATGACTCAAGAGGATATTTTGATTAGGCTTGCCGAACTTGAACTAGATGTGGATGGTGTTCATCTCGATATAATAAGTGCTAGCCGTCAACAGACCTGTATTCTTTTGTTATGTCCAAAAGAGCAAGGCAATGCTGTAGAAGTGGCTCTTCGAACTATGGGATTTGCTCGACCTTCAGTTTCAACTAATGATCAACCACCAGCCATGCAAAAAGCAGAATGGGAAAATGAATACGAAAATAGAAAGCAACAAATTATAAAAGCTAAAAGTGATATCCTTTCATATGCTAACTCCAGGGGAGAGCTACAGTTCCTTGCTGATTTGCTTAATATGAGAAAAGACAGGCTGGATACTGCTGAGCGGCTTTTAGAATCCAAACGAACTATAATCATTTCAGGTTATATTCTGGAGCGGGAATCTGAAGCCTTGAAAAAAGCCTTGTATAATAAATTTGATTTACATTTGGAGCTGTCCGACCCATCCGAAGATGAAGAAGTTCCAATTCAGTTGGAAAATAGCAAGTTTTCAGAGCCAGTGGAGGGAGTACTAAAGTCATTTAGTCTTCCAGGAAAAGGTGAGATTGACCCTACTTCTATTTTTGCTATTTTCTATTACATCTTATTCGGTCTTATGTTCTCTGATGCGGGGTATGGCTTACTTATGGCCATAGTATGTGGCGTTTTATTGTGGAAATTTCCGAAGATGGAAAACAGCTTCCAAAAAACCTTGCGCATGTTTTTCTTTTGTGGGCTTTCAACCCTCTTCTGGGGTGCAGTATTTGGCAGTTGGTTTGGAAATGCGGTCTTAGTCATATCTACAACATTCTTTAATAAGCCAGTAAGTCTGGATCCTCTATGGTTTGAACCTATACAAGACCCTATGCGTATGCTGGTCTTCTCTATGGCTGTAGGTGTTGTACACTTATTTGCTGGTTTGGCCGCAAATATAATACAAAGTGTCAGAAGAAAGGATTATAAGGCAATACTATATGATGCAGGTTTCTGGTACATGTTAATAGGTGGACTTATTGTTCTAGCCTTATCCAGTGAAAAATTCATAGAAATTCTTAACTTAAACTTTGTGGTACCTACTGGTATTGGAAATATAGCTGGCATTATAGCAGTTATAGGAGCAATAGGAATTGTTCTGACTTCAGGCCGGGAATCGACAAATTGGTTCAAACGAATTTTAAAAGGTATATATGGCCTATATAATGTTTCAGGTTACTTAAGTGATATTTTATCATATTCTCGATTACTCGCCCTCGGTTTGGCTACTGGTGCTATAGCAACAGTCATAAATGAGATGGGAGCTATGGGAGGAAATAGTGTTAGCGGCATAATAGTGTTTATCATCGTATTTATTGCAGGTCATGCCGTAAACATTGGAATTAATCTTTTAGGTGCCTACGTGCATACCAACCGTTTAACCTTCGTTGAGTTTTTTGGGAAATTCTATGAAGGTGGAGGAAGTGAATTTATGCCATTAGGCATACATACTAAATATTACAAAATCAAGGAGGAAACAAATTATGAATCTTAACTGGGGAGTATTATTAGCTTTATCAGGAGGAATTCTTGCAGCATTAATGTCAGGCATAGGCTCAGCCATTGCTGTAGGAAAAGCAGGGGAAGCTTCAGCTGGAGCAGTAACAGAAGACCCTTCTTTATTTGGTAAGGTGCTTATTCTACAGCTATTACCAGGAACACAGGGCATTTATGGCTTGCTTATTGCTTTTCTAACTTTAACTCAAATTGGTGTTATGGGTGGTTCATCCGATATATCATTAGTTAAAGGCTTACTGTATTTTGTATCATGCCTGCCTATGGCTATAATCGGCATGTGGTCTGCACTTCGTCAAGCGAAGGTATCTATTTCAAGTATAGCTTTAGTAACCAAACGGCCTGAACAATCTGGTAAGGCAATAATTTTCCCTGCTATGGTAGAAACTTATGCAATTTTAGCCCTTTTAATTTCCATTCTCTGCGTAACAGGAGTTACTGGTTTGAATGTTTAGAAGTAAAATGCCAGATAGGAGGGCGTCTTGATGCCAGGTTTGGATAAATTATTAAGCCAGATTAAGTCTACTGCCCAAGATATTGCAAATGCCAAGCTTGAGCAAGCATGTCAGCAAGCAGAAGAACTGAAGCTGGAAGCTGAAAATAAAGCTAAAGAAGAATGCCAAAAAAGTCTTCAGAAAAGCTCTGAAGAAGCAAAGGATATTATAAAGCGCGCTAAATCCGCTGCAAGCTTACAAAAACGCAAGGCTGTTTTATCTGCCAAACAGCAGATTATCCAGGAAACAATTCATCGTACTCGGGACATGCTGAAATCCATGTCTTCAGAAGAGTACTTTGATTTAATTAAAAAAATGGTATCCCACTATGCATTAGCTAAGGATGGAGAAATCATATTTTCGAAATATGACCAGGAGCGCTTTCCTGCTGGTTTTGAAAATCATCTTAACACATTAGTTCAAGCTAAGGGCGGCTCATTGAGGCTTTCTGCAGAAGACCGTCCTATAGATGGTGGTTTTATACTCTTGTATGGAGAAATAGAGGAAAACTGCAGCTTTGAGGCAATATTCGCCAGCAAAGGAGATATCCTGCAGGACAAGGTAAACAAGCTTCTATTTACCTAACGCTTTTATAGCCAAAAATGACCTGTAGGAAGGAGGAGACCAATGCAGGAAAAACAATTTATCTATGCAGTGGCTCGGATTCGATCCCACGAGATGAGACTATTGGATAATCAATTCATAGAGCAATTGATGTCAGCTGACAGTGTTCAGGAATGTTTACAGCTTTTAACTAACAAGGGCTGGGGTAGAGATGGGCGAAAATCGCCAGGGCAGATCCTAGATGATGAGCACAAAAAGGCATGGGACCTCATAGAGGAACTAGTGGATGATAATATGTCTGCATTTGATGTGTTTTTACTGCCCAATGACTATCACAACCTTAAAGCAGCTATTAAACTAGTGGTTTCAGATTCATCAGCAACATGGGGGGCCCCAGGATATTTTATAGAGCATAGTACTATAGATCCGGAAACTATATTAGAAGCAGTGAAAACTAAAGATTATTCCTTGTTACCAGAGCATATGCGTGCTGCAGCTAAAGAAGCATATGAAACTGTCGTTGAAACTGGTGATGGTCAACTATGCGATGTAATTATAGACAAGGCAGCAATGGAGACATTGTATGCAGTCAGTAAGAAACAGTCTAACGAAGTTCTGAGCTGGTATGCCGAAATCAAGCTAGTGGCATCAAATATTAAAATAGCTGTACGGGGGCAAAAGACTGGAAAGGATCTACAATGGATTCAAAAAGCTATGGTACCATGTGATTCATTGGATATTAAAGCTCTCGCCAAAACAGCAACTTTCAGCTTTGAAAAAATAACTGAAAATTTACGTAAAACAGATTATGCAAAAGGTGTTGATG
>JAAZEK010000050.1 GCA_012512335.1 Clostridiales bacterium
ATTAGTTGCTATGCCCAATAATAATGGTCTCTGGTTTCGCAAATGAGCTTTTGCAGCCATTAACACAGGTGTGTCCGTAATGGCGTTAGCTAGCTTTGCTAATGTGTCCCCAGTACAAGGCACAATAACCATCAGATCCATTTGTTTGACTGGTCCGAAAGGCTCTGCATCTACTATAGTATCAACTATATCTTTTCCAGTAATTTCTTCCACCTTATCTCGAAAGTCCTTAGCAGTTGTAAATCGAGTATCTGTTGACGCTACATTGTATGAAAAAATCGGGTACAGGTCCGCGCCCTGTTCCTTCATTCCTTTTAATTGTTCTAGTGTCTCCTCCAAAGTACAATGGGATCCGGTAACACAAAAACCAATTTTTATACCATTTAGTTTCACGATATCATCCCTCCATGCTTTGCAAATCTCTCAAAATCTCTTGAGTGACTGTACATATAATTTCTGCAGCTGTTTTAGGTGCCACATGTCCAGGCAGACCTAAATCTAGGGAAGCTGATATACCTAGTTCCTTTGCTGCTTCAAAATCTACTCCTCCGGGATGGGATGCCAAGTCAATAATGATGCAACTTGACTTAATCTTAGCCAATTTATTTCTATCTAATATTAAAGCAGGTATTGTGTTAAATATAATGTCTTGATGATCTAGAACAGAGTCCAGTTCATTATAAGGAACTGCCTTATAGCCACTCTCTTCAATCCATGCCAGATCCTCATTTTTTCTGGCCTCTACAGAAACCTGAGATCCAATACCTTGAAGCATTCTAGAAAGCCCACGACCTATTCGTCCATATCCAAGAATTAAAACCTTAGCCCCATGCAGTGTTATATCTGTCCTCTCCATAGCTCTTTGAATAGCACCTTCCGCTGTTGGAATGGCGTTACGTATGGCGAAGGATTCCTCTTGCAACAAGTCATAGCCGAGCACTGAATACTGTTCGCATAAGTTCTCTACTTCCTTGTCCATCTTTCCATAAATTACTATTGTACCCTGCTTTAATTTAGAAAATAAGGCCTTTGGCTCTATATGAACATCTTTATCAATGATATGAATGCCACCTTCTTTATTCCTATATGGAATAGGAAGCATAACTACCTGGGATTGAAACAATTCTGTATGCATTTCCTGATAGTTTTTTAAATTCTCATGCTCCATAACTTCCAATCCAAAAACTCTAACAATCGAACCAGACATTGCTAATGTAATAGCTACTTTTTTTTGCCGATTGTCACCACCGATAAAGGTAAATTCCATATTTCTCATTCATCCCTGCCCCCTAGTTTGTAGTACTAACATCATATGTGCATGGCTTAGAGAAGGTGTATGCCATAAAACGGGCATGAAAAAAGGAGGTATTTATACCTCCAGTTATAAGTGTATATAAGAAAAAAATCTAATTTAATAAAGTGTCTGTTACAGTCCCTATACTATAATCAAGGGCTTGTAGTTTTTCAATAATCACGGGCAATGCAGTTACTGTATCTGGTGTGGGATGCATCAAAACTAAAGCACCGTTATGAGGATTCTTCATCACTCGTGAAATAATTTTATCTATTCCGTCTCTTCTCCAATCTATGGTGTCAATGCTCCACATTATGGTTTTATAGCCAAGTGAATCCGCTGCTTTTAAAGTTGTTTCATTAAACTCTCCATAGGGTGGCGCAAACAAAGTGGTTTTGATTCCAGTCGTAGATTCGATTTCTTTTTCTGTATTCACTATCTCCTTACGGTTCTCTTCTAAGTTAAGTTGGTTATGGTGCTTGTGTCCGTAGCCATGGTTGCCTAGTTCATGCCCTTCTGCTACCATACGCTTCATAAGGTCTGGGTTGTCTCTTGCCCATTCTCCCCCGATAAAAAAAGTAATCTGAATATCTTGCTCTTTGAAGATATCCAGCATAGGGCCTACATGCTCAGTACCCCACACAACATTACATTCAAATGCAATAATCGGATTAGTATCGTTTCCCTTATAAATTGCCTGATAGCTTTCCGGATTTAAAACGCTAATTGCTTCAGTAGAATTTAATAGCAAGAGAAGAACAATGGCAAATGATATAACTAGTATCTGGGCAAGGGTATTTCTTTTAAAAGGGATAAAGATAACTTTCATAGATCCACCTCCATATCTCTACATATAATTGATATTCAATCATACAAAAGATATGAGTAAAAAGAAAAAGAAACATAAACTTAAATAAGTTTATGTTTCAATATTAGTAAGAACGGCGATTTCCGCTAGGCTTATTGGAATCATCTCTATTTGATCTTTCTGGTGGGGGTAAAGTATCCTTATGGGAGAGATTAATCCTTCCCTGACTATCAATTTCAGTTACCTTAACCTCAATTTCATCACCAACATTTACTACATCCTCTACTTTGTCGACTCTGCGATGGGCTAATTTGGATATGTGTACCAGCCCTTCTTTGCCAGGAAGTATTTCTACAAATGCGCCAAAGTTCATAATTCGGACGACTTTTCCAGTATAAACCTCTCCTGCTTCAACTTCCTTAGTGATACCTTCTATAATCTTAAGGGCTTTTTCAGCAGACTCTTGATTAGGTGAAGAAATGAAAACTCTTCCATCATCTTCAATATCGATTTTTACTCCGGTATCTGCAATAATCTTATTTATGACTTTGCCACCTGAACCAATGACATCTCGGATTTTATCTGGGTGAATGTTAAACTTGATGATCTTTGGAGCATAAGGGGATAAATTCTCACGAGGCTCTTTAATTACTTCCATCATAGAATTTAGAATATGCAATCTACCCAGTCTTGCCTGTTCCAAAGCTTCGGTTAAAATCTCACGGCCTATACCATTGATTTTAATATCCATTTGTATAGCTGTGATTCCTTTTTCTGTACCTGCTACTTTAAAATCCATATCACCCATGTGATCTTCAAGTCCCTGGATGTCAGTTAAAATAGCAAGCTTATCTGAATCTTCATTTTTAATTAAACCCATGGCAATACCAGCTACAGGTGCTTTTATCGGTACACCAGCATCCAATAAAGCTAAGGTGCTTCCGCAAACACTGGCCTGAGAACTAGAACCATTTGAACTCATAACTTCAGATACTAAGCGAATGGTATAGGGAAAATCCTCAGGAGATGGAATCATTGGCACTAATGCTCGTTCTGCTAAATGACCGTGACCGATTTCACGCCTGCCTGGCCCACGAGAAGTACGGGCTTCTCCAACGCTGTATTGTGGGAAATTATAGTGATGAATATATCTTTTGGATTCATCTTCCCAAAGACCGTCTAAAACTTGAACATCGCTTATGGAACCTAATGTACAAACAGTGAGTACTTGAGTTTGACCACGTTTGAACAAGCCTGAACCATGAGTTCTAGGCAGAAGGCCAACTTCAGATGACAAGGGGCGTATTTCAGTATTTATTCGTCCATCTGGGCGAATACCCTCATTTAAAATACGGTTTCTAACAGCTTCCTGGGTGATCTTTTCAATAACTTCACCGATTTCTTTTTCTCTATCTGGGAATATATCGGAAAAATGCTCCATGATATCCTCAGTAGTAGTCTTCATATTTTCTTCTCTTACTTGTTTTTCTGCTGCCTGTACTGCTGTTTTTAACTTTTCAGTAGCATATTCTCGTAGTTGTTTCTCCAGATCAGCTTCGGGTACGAATGAAAGGTACTCTTTCTTAGCCTTGCCGACTTCTTGAACAATTTTCTCCTGGAAGCTAACCAATTCCTTAATGTAATCATGTGCAAACATAATTGCTTCCAACATTTCTTGTTCTGATAGTTCATTGCATCCGGCTTCTACCATCATAATAGCATCTTTGGTGCCAGAAACTACTAGATCCAGTTTGCTTTCTTCTCTTTGCTTACTGTTTGGATTTATGATATATTCTCCATCTACCATACCAACAGCAACAGCACCAGTAGGCCCAGAAAATGGAATATCTGAAATGCTTAGAGCTACAGATGAGCCAATCATGGCAAATACTTCCGGTGGATACTCAGGGTCTATGGATTGTGGTGTAGCTATAATCACAACATCATTTCGAAAACCTTCTGGAAATAAAGGTCGCAAAGGCCTGTCGATAAGCCTAGAAGTTAAAATAGCCTTTTCTGAAGGTCTACCTTCCCTTTTGATAAAGCCTCCTGGAAGGCGTCCAACAGCGTACATCTTTTCTTCAAAATCTACGCTAAGGGGAAAGAAGTCAATTCCTTCTCGTGGTGTGTTTGAAGCGGTAGCCGCTACAAAAACCACAGTGTCTCCAAACCGTACTGTACAGGAACCGTTAGCCTGCTCTGCTAATTTTCCTACCTCGATACTAAGTGCTTGTCCAGCTAATTCTGTCGTATAAATTTTATGTTGCAAGTAGTAACCTCCTTTCGCATCGTTTAAATGCGGTTCAACATATTGTTGATTCTAATGTATTATTTCCACAATATCGCTAATTAATAAATGCCAATTGTGTCTTACATATATTACCATACATAGTATGTAATAAAATGGAGCGGTTTTTCCGCTCCTAAGCTTATTTTCTTAAATTCAGTTTTCCGATAATATCTCTGTAACGATTGATATTTTTCTTAGCTAGGTAATTTAACAAGCCTCTTCTACGACCAACCATCATAAGAAGCCCTCTTCTTGAATGGTGATCTTTTTTGTGTACTTTCAAATGTTCATTCAAGTGATTGATTCGGTCGGTTAAAATAGCAATTTGAACCTCAGCGGAACCTGTATCACCATCATGGAGTTTGTAAGTTTCAATAATTTCGTTCTTTCTCTTCTGATCCATGAATGTCACCTCCTTAATATAAATCCCCAGCATCCCAGTAATACGTCGGAGATTCGCAAAACCGGGAAATTGGTTAGCCAATCTATGATAGCTAAACACATTCTATCACGACTTGGTTTTTTTGTAAATCAACTTTTTTGCTTTTATCACATCTTGCTCCATTTGAAGTATCAAATCCTCCGGATTGTCGAACTTAATTTCCTTACGCAGCCATTCACAAAACTGGATTTGAAGCTTTTCATCATATAAGTTCTCATGAAAATCCAACAAATAAGTTTCAATATGTACAGATCCATCGGAAAAGGTAGGATTTGTACCTACATTGGTCAATCCCCAATATTCATTGTTTTTATATTTGCATTTGGTAAAGTATACTCCATTTTTAGGTAACACCTTTTTTAAAGAAAAACGTATATTTGCAGTTGGAAAACCCAAATTTTTACCTCTACCATAACCATGAATTACACTACCATTAATAATATATGGATTTGCTAGCAAGTCTGATGCTTCAGCCACTCTCCCATCCATGATTAGCTTTCGAATCAATGAGCTGCTTATTGCCTCATCACCCTGATTTAGAGATGGAACACATGTAAGATCCCAACCATATCTCTTCGATTCCCGTTCCAAGTATATGTGATCCCCCGCTCCTTTATAGCCAAATCTGTAGTCAAATCCCACAACCAGACCTTTTATATTGAAATTATTGGCTAATTGAGACAAAAAATCATCGGGTGTTTGATGTGAAAAAAACGAATCAAAGCAATTCAAAACCAGTACATCAACTCCTAATTTAGAAAACTCTACTATTCTTTCTCCCAGTAACATAATTTGTGGAGGTTCCATTTCAGGTCTAAGTAGACTTAGTGGATGATTAATGAAGGTATAAACTATGCTTTGATATCCATATTGTTCTTTTTTGTTCTGTAGTTCCTCTATTAGCTTTCTATGGGCTATATGTATTCCATCAAAAGTACCCAGTGCTATGGTAGAAGGAATATCGGTTTTATAATTTCTATCGTAATTGAAAATTACTTTCATAAGGCTCCTCACATCAATACAGATTTCATTTTTACTGTTTTTTGCTTGTTCTTATCTAAGGATATATAACCAATTCCCATGAAGGTATCACCACAAAAGATACAATAAAAATTATTACTGTCGGTTTCTATTTCCTCCATTGCGATTATGTTATTTGCACTAACCTGATTACCATGACGAATCTTTTCCTTAAATTCTGCTTTAATAACTATGGACGGTATAACTGGCTTTAATGCCTCTTCCATAGGTATAATGATGCTTGAAAGATTATTTTCATCCCTGGCTGCTAGTATTTCATCCAGTGTATATGAGCTTTCTATAGTAAAACTTCCACTTGCTCTTCTAATCAAATGCTGCATTGCTCCACCGCACCCCAACCAATCACCAATATCCCTGCAAAGTGATCGAATATAAGTTCCTTTTGAACATATGATTTCAAATTGAACAACACCAGTCGTCGCAAAGGAAATAAAGCTATTCCTCTTTATGAGTACCTTTCTAGGTTTCCGTTCTACTTCAATTCCCTCTCTTGCCAACTCATATAATTTTTTCCCATCAATTTTTATAGCAGAATACATAGGCGGAATTTGGTCTTGCTCACCCTGAAAGACCTTCAAAGCTTCCTGTATCTTTTCAATTGGTGGAATTGCCTTATTTTGTGAAATAATATTGCCAGTTAAATCAGAAGTATCAGTGGTTACTCCAAGCTTCATATAACAATGATATACCTTTTCCCCTTGCATTATATAGTCCGAAATACGTGTTGCTTTTCCCAAACATATGGGTAAAACCCCTGCTGCTTCAGGGTCCAAGGTGCCAGTGTGACCAACCTTCTTAATCTTTAATTCTCTTCGTAAAAAAACTACTACATCGCTTGATGTCATTCCAGGAGGTTTTAAAACGTTTATTACACCTGTCACTTATATTCCTCCAAGGCTATTCGTGCTTGCTCTATAATGCTAGCTGTAGCTTGTTCTACATTCATATCTAAACTTGCGCCTGCAGCTGCCTTATGTCCACCACCGTTGAAATGTTTTGCAAGCTTGCTTACATCGATTTCACCCTTGGAACGAAAACTACTCCTAACAGTGCCATCAGATACTTCTTTTATTAAAATTCCAATCTCAACACCAATTATATCCTTTGCATAGTTGACCATATTCTCCATTTCTGATTCAATTGCCCCTGTAGCAAGGAGATCATCTTGTGTTATAGTAATTATAGCTATTTTATTATTATAGTAGAGGGTTAAAGATTTTAACCCTCTTTCCAACAGACGAACCCGTTCTAAACGATTGGTTTTATAAAGTAGCGTGGTAATTTTTTCTACGTCAATTCCACACTCAATTAAGTCTGCTGCAATTCGATAGGATTGGGATGTAGTATTTCGATAACGAAATCCTCCTGTATCTGTAGATATAGCAGTGTAAAGCGCTTCTGCAATATCCTCATCTAGTATGTCCATATAAGCTCTTACTAGCTTATAGATTATTTCTCCTGTGGCAGCTGCTTTAAAATCCACCAAATTAATGTCAGCGTACATGGTATTACTTATATGATGGTCAATATTCATAGTATGTGCGCTAGCTCGGTAAACGTCACTAAATATGCCTATACGCTCTTCATCACTACAATCTAATGCTATGCAAAGGTCGTAATGCTTATCCTCATTGTATTTATTTTTAAATTGTTCTATTCCCTGCAAAAAATGCAAGGAGACTGGCACCTCATCCTGACAATATAAGTCAACTAATTTACCCATTTTAGTTAAAACAGAGGCTAATGCCAGACAAGAACCAATGGCATCGCCATCAGGCTGAACATGGCAAAAGACTGCAATCTGCTTTGATTGTTGAATTATAGACAGGATAGACTCAAGTGACTTCATTTATCATCATCCTGTCTTATATTCAGCTCACTTAGCTTCTTATTAATCTCTACGCTATATTCAATAGAATTATCGGAAACGAACAATAGCTCTGGAGTATATCGAAGATCCAATCGGTTTCCCAGCTCTCTTCGGATAAAGCCTGCAGCTTGCTTAAGTCCATCCAAAGTAGCTTCTCTATCTTCTTCGCTACCTAGCACACTAATATAGATTTTGGCATAACGCAAGTCCCCTGTTACCTCCGCTTTCATGACAGAAGTTACTTGGGAAATCCTGGGGTCTTTTACTGCGCTGCGAATAATATCACTGATTTCCCTACGAATTTCTTCCGAAACCCGGTTGATACGGTATTTTGCCATAATCTATCAACCTCTCTTTTATCTTTTTATTTCTTCCATTACAAAGGCTTCAATAACGTCGCCTTCCTTAATATCATTGAAGTTTTCTAATCCTATGCCACACTCATAGTTGGAAGCGACTTCTCGTACGTCATCCTTGAAGCGCTTTAATGAATCAATTTTTCCTTCATGTATTACAATGCCATCACGTACAATACGTACTTCAGCGCTTCTAGTTATCTTACCATCAGTTACATAAGAACCCGCAATTGTGCCAATGCTTGAAACTTTAAATGTCGTTCTTACAGAAGCATGACCTATAACAACTTCCTTAAATTCAGGATCCAACATACCCTTCATAGCTGCTTCTATATCTTCGATAGCATTATAGATTACCCGATAGGTTCGAATATCAATCTCTTCTCGCTCTGCAAGCGCTACAGCATTGATAGATGGTCTTACATTAAAGCCAGTTATGATGGCATTAGAAGCTGATGCAAGCAATACATCAGATTCAGTAATAGCACCTACACCACCATGAATACTTTTTACTCGAACTTGATCATTTGAAAGCTTCTCCAGTGCTTGCCTAACTGCTTCAACAGATCCTTGCACGTCCGCTTTAATAATAATATTAAGGTCCTTAACTTCTCCCTCTTTCAACTGACTGAAAAGCTCATCAAGGGTAGTTCTTGATGTAACATTTACTTGCTGGGCTTTATATTTATCCCTACGCTCTTCACTGACCTGCTTAGCTAGCTTGTCGTCTTCTACAGCATACATAACATCCCCAGCATCGGGTACTTCGTTCAAGCCCAATACCTCTACAGGAATAGAAGGACCTGCTTCCTTGATTCTTCTACCTTTATCATCTATCATGGCTCTAACTCTACCGTAAGTAGTACCTGCAACAACTGAGTCTCCAATTCGAAGTGTACCTTTCTGAACCAATATAGTAGCAACAGGCCCACGCCCCTTATCAAGTTCAGCTTCTACAATTGTACCTTTCGCAAATCGGTCTGGATTAGCTTTTAAATCTTGTACTTCAGCTACCAGTAGTATCATTTCTAGGATATCATCAATACCCTCTTTTTTAAGTGCTGAAACTGGAACGGCTATGGTGTCGCCACCCCATTCTTCTACTACTAAACCATGCTCCGTTAGTTCTTGCTTTATTCTTTCTGGATTAGAAGTAGGTTTATCCATTTTGTTTATTGCTACAATGATCGGGACTTCAGCTGCTTTAGCGTGGTTTATAGCCTCAATAGTTTGAGGCATAATTCCATCATCAGCTGCTACCACCAAAATAGCGATATCAGTAACTTGAGCACCTCGAGCTCGCATGGAGGTAAATGCCTCATGACCTGGAGTATCCAAGAAAGTTATACTTTTATTATTTACATCAACCGTATAAGCACCTATATGTTGAGTAATGCCACCTGCTTCTACATCAGTTACATGAGCATTTCGAATGGCATCTAATAATGAGGTTTTACCATGATCTACGTGGCCCATTACTGTTACTATTGGTGGTCTTATCACTAAATCCTTATCAGCGTCTATAATGTCAATGTCCTCTAATTGCTCTTCAAAGGATTTAACTGATTTTCGTTCTAAATCAATCTCAAATTCAGATGCAATTAAGTTAGCTGTATCATAATCCAATTCCTGATTGATTGTGGCTAGGACCCCAAGTCCTAACAATTTCTTTATAATCTCAGAAACTTGAATGCCGATTTTTTCAGATAGTTCCTTAACAGTTATAAAATCACCCATAGTTATAGCTTTTTTCCTTTCAGGCGGTGGAGTAAGTGGTTTCGCTCTTTTGTCTTTCTTTGGTTTTCTTGTTCTTTTATTTAATGCATTAATATTGCTATCCTGCCAATGATCTTTTTTATTTTTCCGATTTTTATCTCGACTAGTATCGCCATATCGAGGAGCAGAACCCTTACTAGGTTCAACCTTATCTTTATCAACTGTTGCAGGCGGTTGGGCCAGGAATTTATCAATAACATCTCCTCGTTGGCCTTGTTGCTTATTACCACCATAGGGCTTTCTATCTACTCTGTTTCCACCCGATTGTACACTTGATGCCTGTTTTTTCCCTGTATTTGATGGAGCTACTTGGGCTTGAGTAGGTCTTTGAGTGTTTTGGCGTGGAGTTGTAGTTCTTCTATCGACTGGTTTTGTTTCAATTTCTGGCTTTTTCTGTTTTGCTTCTGCTATCTTTACCTTTTCCAGTTGTTCTTTCTCTAGCAATTCCTTTTTTTCTTGCTCTATTCTATTAAGCTCTCTTTCTCGCTGTTCCTTTTCTTGTCGTTCCTTTTCCTGTCTTTCTTTTTCTTTCATCAACTGTTCATTTTTAAGCTGTTCTTGTTCTTGTTGTCGTTGATTTTCAAGTTTTTCAGCCTCCAAGCGAGAATCTTCTTCTTTACGCTTGGATTCGGCAATTATTTCTTCTTGTTTTCTTTTTTCTTCCAGTTCACGGGCTTTTTGCTCTGATTTTGACTTAGCTACATTCAGTAATTGGAAGTACTGATCCATATCGGATTTTAAATTATCCAATTTACCGGAAAGGCCCTTCATATTCTTATTAATTTCCTTGGTTGTTTCATATAATCTTATTTTTGCCATAATCTATCACCCCCGTGCTGGATTTCTCTATATTCTTTCAACAGCATATCCTTAAATGCAGAATCTGATACTGCCAATAAGGTTCTGCTATATTTCCCTATTGCGCTTCCCAGTTCATCTTTACCACCTGCTATTATAAACGGAAGATCACGACTGGTACACAAGTGAGTAAACTCATCTTTTGTAGCTTCAGATGCTTCCTCACTTATGATAACTAAGTAAGCTTTGCCAGAACGAATAGCACTTTCACATTGCATGCTGCCAGATATCATCTTTCCTGCTTTTTGACATAAACCTAAAAGAGATAAAAACTTATCGTTAATTAACTTCACCCTCATTCAATTGTGCTTTTAATTTATCATATACTGCTTTCTCTATTTTTCTGGAAAATGTTTTCTCCAATGCTCTATTTTTAGAAGCCAAATCTACACAATTTTTATTTTTGCATAGATAAGCACCCCTGCCTGGAGCTTTTCCTTTCAAATCTACATTTATTTCCCCTTCTGGGCTTTTTACAACTCGGATGAGCTCTTTTTTAGCTTTCATTTCATGACAGCCTACACACATCCTCATTGGTATCTTTCTAATTTTCAAAAAATATCACCATCATTTTTTTCAATATCAATATCAATCTCATCATTACTGTGCATTAGCTGTGCTTGTGATTGGTTTTTTATATCAATTTTCCAACCTGTTAGCTTGGCAGCCAATCTTGCATTTTGCCCTTCTTTTCCAATGGCAAGTGATAATTGATTATCTGGCACGATTACCACAGCTGACTTATCATTGACATTAGGAAGTACAGTTAATACCCTAGCTGGGCTTAAGGCACTAGAGATATAATCGACAGGATCCTCACTCCATTTGATAATATCGATTTTTTCACCTCTAAGCTCTTCAACAATACGCTGTACTCGAGTACCTCTATGTCCAACACAAGAGCCCACTGGATCGATTTCCCTCTCTTCAGAAAAAACAGATATTTTTGTTCTAGATCCAGCTTCCCGAGAAATATTTTTAATTACTACTTCGCCACGGATGATTTCTGGAACTTCAAACTCAAATAAGCGTTTTACCAAGCCTGGATGGGTTCGGGAAACAGTAATCTGTGGTCCCTTGTTTGTTTTCTTTACTTCAGTTATATAAACTTTAAGGCGATCATTTACCTGATATCTCTCTCCAGGCATTTGCTCGCCTGGGGGCAATATAGCCTCACTCTTGTCTAAATCGATAAAAACATTACGTGGTTCAACACGTTGTACTAAACCAGTAGCTACTTCATTTTCCCTCTCGATATATTTATCAAATATCAGACCTCGTTCAGCTTCTCGAATGCGTTGTACCACAACCTGCTTTGCATTTTGTGCTGCAATTCTACCAAAGTCAGCTGGGGTAACCTCGATATCCAATATATCATCTAGTTGGATTCCTGGACTTATCTCCTCAGCCTCTGCTAAGCTGATTTCCATTAAGCTATCCTCTATCTCATCAACAACTGTTCTCTGGGAAAACACCTTAACCAAACCATCTTCACGATTTAATGTGACCTTTACATTAGGCGCTGAACCAAAATTTTTCTTGTATGCAGAAACTAATGCTGCTTCAATGGCTTCCAGCAAAACCTCTCTATCTATACCTTTTTCTTTACATATGTCATCTATTGCTGCTATAAGCTCGCCAGACATGATAATTACTCCTCCTTGAAATGTCTTAAAATTCAACTGCTAGTCTAACTGCAGCAACATCATTACGTGAAAAGGATAAAACCCCATCCTTTTCTTCTTGAATAAGAAGTTGTTCCTCTTCCCATCCGATCAATTCACCAGTAAACTTTTTCTTACTCTTCACTGACTTGTACAATGAAACATCCACTTTGAATCCCTTATACCGTTCAAAGTCAGAAGGCTTCTTAAGTATACGATCCAAGCCTGGAGATGAAACCTCAAGAATATAGCTATTAGGTATGGGATCCTTTTTATCCAGCCAAATACTGACCTGTTCACTGACGGATTGACAGTCGTCTACAGTTATGCCGCCTTCTTTATCTATGTAAATTCGCAAATACCAATGGCTACCTTCTTTTTTATATTCGATATCTACCAATTCATAATATTGTCTCTCCAATAAAGGTAGCAACATTTCTCCTACTAATTGCTCAGTTTTTACTTTTGGCAATTCATTCCCTCCAAAATAATAGCAAGTTTTCTATATATATTATTGTTTCTTCGTTTGCCCTTATTTATCCTTATGGCTTCTTTAACATAAATAGTCGGTAAATAACATGAAAGAGTGGGCGTGACCCACTCTTAATACCTTCCATCAATTCATACCATTAAAAGTATATCATCAGAGTAAAGGAAATGCAAGGAATTTTTTTATGAGAACGCAAAGTTGAATAAGGACAATTGACTTGTTTCTGGCAAATTATCCAAAACACCCTGTTCCTGAAGAGCTTCAATGACTGTTTTGGTGACACGGGTTCGTTCCCGCATATCTTCTATGGAAAGAAACTCCCCTTGTTCTCTTTTATTTGCTATACTCCTAGCTGCATTCACCCCTACTCCCTGTAAGGCATTCAACGGTGGTCGTATGCCCTCCTCAGTTATTACAAATCTATAGGAATCGGATTTATATAAATCAATCGGCACAAATTTTATGTTTCTCATGTACATTTCCAAAGCAACCTCAAGTATGGTCTGAATACTTTTCTCTCTAGTAGTTAGCTCATTCCCTTTCGCAGACAAAGCTTTTATGGTTTCACGTACAAATTCTGCACCTTTCATAATCAAAGCTGCATCGAAATCATCAGCACGTACAGTAAAATAAGTTGCATAAAAAGCCTCTGGATAATAAACCTTGAACCAAGCTATGCGGAAAGCCATAATAACATAAGCGGCAGCATGAGCTTTCGGGAACATGTATTTAATTTTCTTACAAGAATTAACATACCAATCTGGTATAGAATTCTTCCCCATAGCCTCTTCCATTTCGGGAGTCAGCCCCTTACCCTTACGAACACTTTCCATAATTTTAAATGCCATAGTCGGTTCTAATCCACGACTAATAAGATATATCATAATATCGTCACGGGTACAAATAACTTCTGGCAGTGTGGCGACATCGTTACGAATCAAATCCTGTGCATTATTTAACCACACATCGGTTCCATGGGACAAACCACTTATACGAATTAATTCTGCAAAGGTAGTGGGCTTTGTGTCCACTAGCATCTGTCGTACAAATTGAGTTCCAAATTCCGGAACCCCAAAAGTGCCCACAGGACTATTAATCTCCTCAGATGAAACCTTCAAAGGTTCTGTACCTGAAAACAGCTTCATGGTGGTCTCTTCACCCAGTACAATAGTTTTGGCATCTACTCCGGTAATATCTTCCAACATTCGAATTACAGTTGGGTCATCATGGCCAAGAATATCCAATTTGACCAAGGTGTCATGAATGGCATGGAAGTCAAAATGGGACGTTATGATTCCAGATTTTTTATCGTCCGCAGGATGTTGGATAGGAGAAAATTCATAGATATCTCTGCTTTTAGGTACTACCAGTATTCCACCTGGATGCTGTCCGGTTGTTCGTTTTACACCGGTACAGCCAGCTACAAGGCGTTTAATTTCAGAATTGGTAGTCTCCATTTCTTTACTTTCAAGATATTTCTTAACAAATCCAAAAGCAGTCTTTTCTGCAATCGTACCAATTGTGCCTGCCCGGAAAACATAGCCCTCACCAAACAACTCCTCAGTATATTTATGGGCAGCTGATTGATATTCACCGGAAAAATTCAAATCTATGTCTGGAACCTTATCTCCCTTAAAGCCTAAAAACACTTCAAAGGGTATATCGAACCCGTCCTTTTCATAAGCATGTTGACAATTAGGACAAATTTTATCAGGCAAATCCGCGCCACATCCAAATTGTTCAGTATCAATATTAAAATCAGAATGCCTGCAACTCGGACATATATAGTGAGGTGGAAGTGGATTTACCTCAGTAATTCCAGTTAATGTAGCGACAAAAGAAGATCCTACTGATCCCCTAGAGCCTACTAGGTAACCATCACTATTAGATTTTTTAACCAATTTATGAGCAATGAGATATAGAACGGCATAGCCATTTCCGATTATAGATTTCAATTCCTTATCCAAGCGCTTTTGAACTATGTCTGGTAGCGGGCTTCCATACATTGATTCAGCTGTTTCAATAGACATGTTGGTGATTTCATCCTCAGCCCCAGGTATTTCTGGTGGAACAAGCTGGTCAGGTATCGGTTTTAGGTCTTCTATTTCATTAGCTATACTGCATGGAGTCTCTATTACTACACGATACGCTTCTTCCTCTCCTAAGTATGAAAATTCATCTAGCATCTCATTTGTTGTTTTAAAGTATAAAGGTGCTTGATTATCTGCATCATCAAATTTTTGACCTGCCATGAGGATGCGGCGAAAATATTCGTCTTGGGGATCTAGGAAATGTACGTCTCCTGTAGCTACAACTTTCTTGCTATGCTCTACACCTAATGACACAATTTTTCTATTAATCTGCTTTAATCCTTCTTCATCTGCTACCTGACCATTGCGAATTAAAAACTGATTATTGGCAATGGGTTGAATTTCTAAATAGTCATAAAAATCTACAATTTCGTTTATTTCATCTTCTGTATTATTACTTAGAATTCCTTGATATAGCTCTCCGGCCTCGCATCCAGAACCGATAATCAAACCTTCTCTATGCTGAGCAAGCAGAGTCTTTGGAATTCTTGGTTTTCTATAAAAGTAATCTAAATGAGACTTTGAAATTAATTGGTATAGATTCTTAAGACCTAAATAATTTTCAACCAATATAACTGCATGATAGCTTCGTAACCCATTTAGATTGGTTCTTTTTATAAACATCTCATTAATCTCATCTAGGTTGTTTGCACCTTGTTCTTCCAACATTTCAAATAGCTTTAACATAATGCCAGCAGTAGCTTCAGCGTCATCATTAGCTCTGTGATGGTTTTTAAGTTGAATACCTAAATACTCTGCTACCACGTTTAACTTGAATCGTTTTAGGTTACCTAACAATTCTCTAGACAGAGATAGTGTATCTAATACAGGTTGGTTAAATGTTAAATCTAAACATCTTCCCTTTTCTCGTAGAAAGCCCAAATCAAAGGGAGCATTGTGAGCTACAAGCACAGCATTGTTGCAAAAGGTTAAAAAGTCAGGTAAAACCTTCTCAATAGAAGGAGCATTCACTACCATATCCTGAGTGATACCTGTAAGCTCTGTAATATTCCCAGGAACAGCTCTCTCAGGTCTAACAAAAGATTGAAAGGAATCAATAACTTTTCTATCTTTTATTTTCACGGCACCTATTTCTATTATTTCATTGTTTACTGAGTCCAAGCCTGTGGTTTCTATGTCAAGTACAACATAACTTTGATCAAAATCATCTGGCCTACTATTTTGTATAATAGGCTGACTATCATTGATTAGATAAGCTTCTACTCCAAGAATAATCTTTACACCATTCTTTTGTCCTGCTGCATAGGCTTCAGGAAAAGATTGCACTACTCCATGGTCGGTGATTGCTATGGCAGAGTGACCCCATAAAGCAGCTCGTTTTACCAGATCTTTTGCAGATGACAAACCATCCATTGAGCTCATCTGTGTATGAAGATGTAATTCCACTCTTTTTTCCGGAGCATCGTCTAGCCTGATGCGAGCATCAGCAGTAATGATATCATTAGCAATAATAACAATTTCTTTTTGATATTTGTCATATTGGCAATCACCTTTAATGCGATACCAGTTGTCTTTTTTTAGATTAACTAATAATCCCTTAGCCTTATCTGGTTCTAGGAACATTTTTACTGTAATAGAGCTTGTGTAGTCTGTAACATCAACAGTTACAAGAAACTTTCCACCTCTTAGTTCTCTGCTTTCCATGTCGAAAATACAGCCCTCTACTGCAACCCTTCCACTGTCCTCTTTCAAGCTGGCAATTGGTACTGGCTCCTCTTTAAAAAATCTGCCTATTAAAACAGCTCCACTCTTCATTTCCCCATTTGAATCCTTTGAAGCTGGGATGTGTTCAGTGGCTTTACGAATGAGTTCTTGTTCTTCTTTGTCTCGTTCTTTGAAATAATTATCCTTACTTAGGTCTGTACTTTCTTGAGCTTCTGATAAAACTACACGAATATTTTGTTGAAAGGTAGCCATAAGCCAATCTTCAATCCATTGGGGCACCTTCATTTGATTAAGAATATCCAATTTAGCTAAGCTGGTGCTTATATCCAATACATTTGCTTGTAGATGATAAGAACAATCGTGCAACCAGGTAATAGATGGCTTATCTTTTTTTAAGTATTCTAGAATATCAGGCCAAATCTTATGAAAATATTGATTTACCTCATCAAGATTTTTCGGGCATATGACTCTTATTCTAATATGGCTAATATCAAAAAAACTCTCCTGAAGTTTATTCTCTAATAATACAATTCTTTCATATGGCATATATTTTGAAGACTTCAAGTATATCTCCCAGGTGCTACTCTTTTTATATACCAGCGTCTTCTCAATTTCTAACTGGAATTTTGTTAGGTCCAGCTCCTCATATACTTGATCCAACCACACTTGATTATCTGCGGTTGTACTCCCCATTGTCATTAAAATCCCCCTAGTATGCTATCCAATTCTCATATCTTTAACAAACATCTAACTTCTGACCTCTAACCTCTAACTTCCAGCATGGTAGACAAAGTCCTCTAGCTCTATATATCTCCTATTAATTCCGATTCAGTTCCCTAGCTATCTCTAAATACATTTTAAACCTAGCTTTCATTCCTTTAGCCAAACCCATTTTTTCTTCCTTCATGGTTTGTGAAACATTTACCAATGGAATTTCCAGTATACGTAATTGTTGTTCTTTTGCATACCGAGTCAAAGCAATCTCTATGCCAAATCCTGATTCCCATTCTTCATCATTAAGACAGGATAAGTTTTCTCTTTTTACGCATCTTTGACCTGATAAAAATGGTGTAAGTTTTTGAGCTAGATCTGTCATACCTCTTCCGTAACAAAAAACACCTACCGTCATATCAGCAAACCCTTCCTTGATAGGTGAAATTAACCATTGAATATGTACTGGCCTTAAACCAATTAGATCTGCATCCAAAAAAAGAATAGCATCTCCTGACGTGTTGTTTAGCCCAGCTTGCATGGCATAGCTCTTTCCCATATTTTTGGGCAAGTCAAACACCTGGATTCCAAAAGAGCGAACAATATCTGAGGTTCTATCTGTGGATCCATCATTAATAACCAAAATCTCATAAGGCTCTCCAATAGAAGTCAGAGGTTCTAAAACTCGTAAAATATTTTTTTCTTCATTAAAGGCTGGAATAATGACCGAAACATCCATCTTTTCACTCCTGAATGTATACTTACTAATAAACTAATATTTTGTTAAATTTTTAGAATATCCTTGTAAGTTACTACAATCATTAGAATCATAAGCAAAGCAAATCCTATTAAGTTGAAAATGCCTTCCTTGTTTCTATCCAAAGGTTTTCCCCGTAACCCTTCAATAATTAGTAGAATTAGTCTCCCGCCATCTAATGCAGGAAATGGTATTAAATTAATAATACCTAAGTTTATGGTGATTATAATACCAAGATTTAGCAATTGTTGTATACCTGCCTGAGCAGCTCTACCTATCTCGGAAACTATGCCTACAGGTCCCATAACATCACCTAAACCCTGCCCTGCAAATATAAGATCTTTTAGAATGACGAACATCATTCCAATGATACGGAAAGTTTGAGTAACTGACATAGCTATGGCTTCAAATAAATCTACCTTACGTATACTTTGTTGAAAATAAAAGCCAAGTTGCCATCGATCATCTTCTTCATTCAAGCTAGGCATAACATCATAGCTGATAGTCTCATTATTCCTTTGAACTGTAACAGTGAAAGGTTTTGGACCATTATCTACAATGAAGTTACGGATACTTTCTACCGCTTCAGGATCTTCCTTATTCGTTAAATCAATTTCACCAATTTTGATTATGTGGTCTCCTGACTGCAGTCCAGCTTGCGCTGCTGGATAACCTTCTATCACTTCGTGTATGACAGGCATATCAGCTTCATAAACGCCAAAGGACAGAAAAGCTATACAAAAAAGTAGTACTGCCAGAAGCAGGTTCATAATAGGACCTGAAACTACTACTAAAAAGCGCTTCCATACCTTAGCGTTGTTAAAAGCTTTGGGATCGTCACTATCCTCGTCCTCTCCTAAAAAACGTACATAGCCTCCAATTGGAAGCAAGCGAAGGGAAAATTCTGTTTCCTTGCCTGAAATTTTCAAAAGACGTGGTCCCATACCAATGGAAAATTCCTCTGCATAGATTCCCGTTGCTTTAGCCACCAGAAAATGTCCTAATTCGTGTATCATGATGATAACACTGAAAAAAAGTATAGCTATTAATATAGTTGTCATAATATATCATCCTTTTTTAATCTATCCCTAGTTTCCTTGTCTGCAAGTAAAATATCTTCTAATGTTGGTTTAATAATAGCTTTATGGTGAGCCATAGCCTTCTCCACTATTCGTGGTATGCAGGTAAAGCTCAGTGAGGATTTTAGGAAAGCCTCAACCGCTACTTCATTGGCTGCATTTAATACAGCTGGCATAGTGCCGTTAATCCGCAATGCTTCATATGCTAATTGGAGACAGGGAAAAGACCTTGTGTTAGGTTCCTCAAAACTTAACTTGCCTAATATTGGGAAATCTACAGTTGGTAAGTCGGCTGATCGCCGGTTAGGCCATGTAAATGCATATAAAATGGGAAGTCTCATGTCTGTAGCTCCTAATTGGGCGAGAATGGAACCGTCAATAAATTGTACCATGGAATGTACAATACTTTGAGGGTGAATAAGAACTTCGATTTTATCTGTACTGATGTCAAACAACCATTTTGCTTCGATTACTTCCAAGCCTTTGTTCATAAGAGTTGCACTGTCTATAGTAACCTTCTTGCCCATGTTCCAACGGGGATGCTTTAATGCATCTGCAAGCTCTACTTTTTCCAACTGATCACGCTGATAACCTAAGAACGGCCCTCCTGATGCAGTTAATAAAATCTTTTGTATCTCTTTA
>JAAZEK010000051.1 GCA_012512335.1 Clostridiales bacterium
AAAATACTACACCTTCCAAACTCACTTCGTTCAGACAGTGAAAGGTGCTTAACGCATTTTCTGCTGATATTCGCTAAGATTGATAATCGTTCCTGCAAAGGCTTCTTCCATATGATTTATTATTTTGGTGTGAACATTAACTGCTGTTTTTTTGAATAAAATAAAAAATAGATTTTTCTATTGACTCTGGGTGATATTTAGAATAGTATATAACTAGTTAGTTACTTAGTTATTTAATTAGGAGGATGTTTACTTGTCCCAAAAAAGAGTGAGAGATTCAGCAAGAACAAAAAGTGAAATTCTCCAGGCAGCAGAGCAGGAGTTTGCTCAAAAGGGATTCTATGGAGCAAGAGTTGATCGCATAGCAGAGCTAGCCGAAATCAACAAAAGAATGATTTATGAATATTTTGGCAACAAAGAGGGATTGTACCGAGAAGTGCTGGTAACAGTCTATGCTCGATTAGGCGAACAAGAGGTTCAGTTACTTACCAGGGATCTTGATAGTTTGGATGCCATTGTCCAACTCATCCACCTACATTTTGATTTTCTTAAGGAAAACCCCAATTATGTTAGCTTGCTTCTTTGGGAAAATTTAAATCAGGGTAAGTATTTTAAAGCAGATGACATAAAGGGCATGCGAGATCCAGCCTTACAACAAATACGCAAAGTAATTCGAAAGGGCAAGATGGAAGCTGTGTTTCGAGAGGAAGTGGATGAGGATCAGTTTTTAATTTCTCTACTAACATTCAGTTTTCCTTACTTCTCCAACCGATATACTTTGTCGCAGCTTCTGGGTATGCCCATGGGACTGGAAGAAGACTTGGACAGGCGAGTAGAGCACGTCACAGAAATGCTTTTAATGTATTTGCTAGAAAATCCCAAGTAGGAAAGATTTCTCGACGAACTCGGAATGTCATCTGGCTAACATCATCATCCCGAGTGTTAACGAAGCATCTTTCACTACAAGCTTACTCGATGAACTCGGAATGACAACCTGCTAACATCGTCATCATGAGTGTTAGCGAAGGATCTTTCCTGTAAGACTATCATTACTATTGTAGATACCGTACTTAAGCAAATGAAACTTATTTTTAATAAAAAATGACATGCGAAATTATAACACGAAAGGATGAATACCATGTGGAATGAAGCAAGATTAGATGAAATGTTAACTACTCCTTCTCAGAGATTGCTGGAGGATGTCGCAAAAATCAAGGGTGACATCATGATTTTAGGTGCAGGAGGAAAAATGGGGCCCACATTAAGCTTGTTGGCAAAAAAGGCTGTGGACCAAGCGGGAGGTAACCAAAAGGTTATTGCTGTTTCCCGGTTCACTGATCCTATAGCAGTTAAGCTTCTTAATGATAATGGTGTGGACACTATTCCTGGAGACTTAACTGATCGTGAATTCCTAAATTCCTTGCCTGAAGTAGACAATATAATCTATATGGTAGGTAGAAAATTTGGAACAGGTGGTCAGGAGCATCTTACTTGGGCAATGAATGTGGGCTTGCCAGTTAATGTAGCAGAAAGATTTAATAGCTCTAATATCGTCGTTTTTTCATCGGGAAATGTATATCCAATGGTACCTATACATTCTAGCGGTGCAGATGAACAGGTTGCGCCATTACCCAATGGGGAATATGGTATGTCTAGTTTGGGTAGAGAAAGAATATTCGAGAATGCGTCACATAGATGGAATACCCCTGTGTTCATCTACCGATTGAATTTCGCAATCGATTTGCGTTATGGTGTCTTGTATGATATTGCTTCTACAATCATGGCGGGAGAACCGGTTTCAATATCTATGCCAGTCTTCAATTGCATCTGGCAGGGAGATGCCAACGAAATGGCCATTCGCGCATTGCTTCATACTGGTTCACCAGCTACAATAATGAACATAACTGGTCCTGAGACTGTTTCTACCCGTTATGCTGCTGAAGAGCTAGGAAGACTTTTAGGGAAAGAGGTTACTTTTGAAGGTGAAGAATCGGAAACAGCCTTCTTAAATAATTCTGCTTTGGCTATGAAAACATTCGGTTATCCTACTGTTCCGATTAAGACTATGCTTGAGTGGCAGGCGGAATGGATATTATCCGGTGGAAGGGCTCTAAATAAGCCTACTCACTTTGAAGAAAGGAAAGGTAAGTATTAATGACAGAGCAAAATGCGTGGAGAGCTTTTCGAGACGGTATGGTGATACCAGCTTATCCTTTGGTCTTAAACAAGGATAGGAAGCTGGATGAAAAGGGTCAGAGAATCTTGACTCGGTATTACTTGGATGCGGGGGTTGGTGGATTAGCAGTAGCAGTTCATACTACTCAGTTTGCCATCCGGGATCCAGAGGTTGGTTTGTTTGAACCTATTTTAAGGATTGCTTCAGAAGAGATGGAAGCTTATGAGAAAAAGAATGACCGCCCCATATTCAAAGTAGCTGGCGCATGTGGTCCAGCGAAACAAGCAGTGGCAGAGGCAGAGCTGGCAAAAGATTTGGGATATCATGCTGTGCTTCTTAGTCCTGGTGGTTTGGCTGACCATAGTGAAGAGCAGCTAATTGACCGTACAAAGGAAGTAGCAGAAGTATTACCAGTAATCGGATTTTATCTCCAGCCTTCCGTCGGCGGTAGAATATTCACCTATGACTATTGGCAGAGAGTTTGTGACATAGAAAACTTGAAGGGTATTAAGGTTGCATCATTTGATCGCTACACCACCTTGGATGTTCTTAGAGCAGCTACCTTCTCCGATCGAAGTGAAGATATCTCTTTGTACACTGGAAAAGACGACAATATCATTATCGACTTGCTAACTACTTATGAGTTTGAGCAAGATGGTGAGAAGAGGCAAAATGGTTTTGTAGGTGGACTGCTAGGACACTGGGCAGTCTGGACGCACAAAGTAGTAGAACAGTTTAAGGAAATAAGGGAAGCTGCAGGTAAATCATCTATCCCTGCTGAGCTATTGACTTTGGCAGCTCAAGTTACTGATGCTAACAGCGCATTCTTTGATACTGCTAATGATTTCAAAGGCTGCATAGCTGGTATTCATGAAGTGCTTAAACGACAAGGCTTAATGGAGGGCATCTGGTGTTTGGATCCAGATGAGACATTGTCTCCTGGACAAGCTGAGGAGATAGATCGGGTTTACCGTATGTATCCTCATTTGCATGATGATGTATTTGTGAAAGCAAATATAGAAAACTGGCGGTAGAAATTGAACCGTACCCCGAAAAATGGACACCTGGAATTTAGGAAATACTACTTGTAGACACTAGAAATCGTACATTATTTCCGGAAACTGAGATTATAGACACGGAAGTTGTACGATTTCTTGGAATCTGAGAATGTATACACGAGTAGTTGTAAAGTTTTATGAAATGCGAGAATGTAAACATGGGAAGCTGTACAGTTTTCTGGAATCTGAGAATGAATGCATGGGAAGCTGTAAAGTTTACTGGAATCTGAGAATGAATGCATGGAAGTTGTAAAGTTTTCTGGAATCTGAGAATGTAAACATGGGAAGCTGTACAGTTTTCTGGAATCTGAGAAAGTAAACATGGAAGTTGTAAA
>JAAZEK010000052.1 GCA_012512335.1 Clostridiales bacterium
AAAATACTACACCTTCCAAACTCACTTCGTTCAGACAGTGAAAGGTGCTTAACGCATTTTCTGCTGATATTCGCTAAGATTGATAATCGTTCCTGCAAAGGCTTCTTCCATATGATTTATTATTTTGACGTGAACAGTAACAGAAAGGTGCATCGTTGAAGATGTGATTTTTTCTATAGTAATTCCTGTAAAAATCTAGCATAATTATATTGGTCCTCGTTGTTTAGAAAGCAATATATATACAGCTTGTATTGTTTCATTTTTAGTTATATTGGTATGAATCAATTAGAGCTTTATAGAAATGCATTTGAGAAACTAGGACTAAATTCAGATTAAAATTAGAAAGGAAGAAGAAGATGGGTATATTTAAAGCAGCAGCTGGCGCATTAGGCGGCGCATTGGCAGATCAATGGTTGGAGACCATTGAACCAGCACAAATAGATAACACAACATTGGCTACTTATGGAACACTAGTACGAAAGGACGACAAACGAAGCTCCAATAGGAGAAGAACCGAGGATGTCATTTCCAACGGTTCTATCATCCATGTTCCTGAAAATGTTTTTATGCTTTTAGTAGATGGTGGAAAAATCATCTCTGCCACTGATGAGCCAGGCTATTGGCAGGTAGATAATTCCCGTGCACCTTCCATGTTCTTTAAATCCGATGAAGGAACAGAGCTTTCAGGATATCAAAACACAGGGCGTACTTCTATTCAACGACCTGGTGGCTTAGTCAACACCTTAAAGGATTCATGGGAGCGTTTCAAATTTGGCGGAACCACTCCAGTAAAGCAACAGGTATTTTATATCAACAAGCAAGAAATTCCCAATATTCGTTTTGGTACTAAAAATCCTGTCCCCTACACTGACCGGGTTCTAGTACCAGGAAGAGTTGTTCCCTGTAAGGTCACCTCATTTGGAACTTATTCTATAAAAGTGGGAGATCCTCTTCTTTTCTATACAGAGGTCTGTAGCAAAGTCGGAAAATCTAATTTGGTGATATCAGACCTGGCAGAGCAGTACATAAATGAGTTTTTAATGGCATATACCACTGCATTGGCTAAGCTTTCCATGGATATGGTAATGGTTTCCGATATCCCCATTAGAACTATGGAATTAGGTAAATACATGGCAGATGTTCTTGATGAAGAATGGCTTGCGCAACGCGGATTCTATATACAAAGTGTGGGTATTGCAGGGATTAACTTTGATGAGAAGACAAATGAATTGCTTGAGCAATATGCAAAGGATTCCATTCTTATGGATCCTAATGCCAGAGCTGCCCGTATGACAGGTAGTGTAGCTGCTGGGTTAGAAGCAGCAGGCTCTAATGAAGGTGGCGCTATGATGGGCTTTGCTGGTATTGGCATGGGAATGAATGCAGCAGGCGGTGTATTACCACAGAATGTGTATCAATCTCCTCAGGCTCCTCAATCTCCTCAAGGCAACCAGAACACAAATAATTCTGCTGCTACATGGACATGCGATTGCGGTAACAAAATGCAAGAGGATAGCAAATTCTGTTCCAAATGCGGAAACAAGAAACCAGAATCAAATAGCTGGGACTGCTCATGTGGAAAATCCGCTGAAGGCAAATTCTGTTCTAATTGTGGCAGCCGAAAACCTGATGATGGAAAATGGGCATGTAGCAAGTGCGGCAATGAATCTGAAGGTAATTTCTGCTCAAAATGTGGAAGCAAAAAGG
The DNA here is from genome assembly GCA_012512335.1 of Clostridiales bacterium. GTDB lineage: Bacteria > Bacillota > Clostridia > Caldicoprobacterales > DTU083 > UBA5454. Next base: position 1,708 of record JAAZEK010000052.1, read on the forward strand.
CTTAGTGAATTGAAAGAGTAAAGAGGTGACATAATGGGCGCACTCCAATGTAAGTGCCTAAACTGTAGAGCTGGACTGGAATTTGACCCACCCTCGCAAAATTGGAAATGTGATTACTGTTTCAGTGAGTTTACAAAAGAACAACTAGATGCTGTTCATGATATAGAAGAAAAAGAAGAGTATGAGGAAGAACAACCAGAGCTGGATGTCTATCATTGTAACAGCTGTGGGGCAGAATTATTAGCTGATGATACTACATCAGCTACCTTCTGCTTGTATTGCAAAAATCCTACAATCATAAAGACCAGATTTACTGGTAGATTCAGGCCTAGATACCTTATACCCTTCTTTCTTACCAAAGAGCAAGCCCAAGGCTTGTATAGAAAGTGGATAGGAAAGAAATTATTTGCACCAACTGAGTTTAAGCTAAAGGAAGAAATTGAGAAAATAACTGGGGTATATGCACCCTTCTGGTTGTTTGATTGCCGAACTAATGGCAGCTTACAAGGTCAGGGTACCCAAGTTCGAACATGGGTTCAAGGTGATTACCAGTACACACAAACACGGTTTTTTCGAGTTGTCCGTCGTGGAACTGCAGAATATCAAAAGGTGCCTGTGGATGCATCAAAAAAACTAGATGATTCTCTGATGCAACTAATTGAACCTTATAATTACAAAGATTTAAGGGACTTCTCCAAGCAATATATGTCTGGCTTCATGGCTGAGCGATATGATGTAGAATCAGGGGAAGCGATAAATGTAGCAAAACAAAGAGTTGAGCAATACACAGAAAAGCGCTTGAGGGAAACCATAGGTGGATATACCTCATACCATGATACCAATAGTGATATAGCCCTACAGAATTCGGAGGAAAGCTATGCCATGTTGCCCGTTTACTTACTGGTTAATAAGTATAAGGGCAAGGATCATCTTTTTATGATTAATGGCCAAACAGGAAAAGTAGTAGGTGAAGCACCAGTAAGCAAATTAAAGCAGCTTCGTTTAGCTGGTATTATTTTTGCAGCCACTTGGCTTTTAGCTGTGTTTGGGGGTGCATTTTTTGGATAGAAAAGTAAAACGGCTTATTATATTTAGCCTACTGTTCATACTGACTATGTCCTTTAATTGGAGCATTGTCAAAGCAGCTTCGACGGAAAACATTAAGGATGATTTAAACTTTTTAACTACAGGAGAGTTGGACCAAATACAGTCCGAAATAGATCGGGTTGTAATTGAACATGATTTGGATATCGTTATAGTCTTTACCGATGATACAGAAGGTAAGAGCTCAAGAGATTTCGCAGATGATTATTACGATTACAATGGATATGGTGTTGGTAGTGACGCTTCAGGCCTTCTTATGCTAATTAATATGAATGAGCGGGATCTCTGGATTTCCACTACAGGAGAAGCCATTAGTATCTTTACGGACAATAGAATCGAAAATGTCTTAGATATGGTAGCACCCTATCTATCTGATGAAAACTATTATCAAGCATCAATGACTTTTATTAGTCAGGTAGAACAATATGCATTTATGGGAGCCCCTATACCTGGGACTCCTGGCAATCAAGGAGAAAGCCCATATTATCCAGATATTAGCTCACCATCCTATTCCTATTGGGAAAAAGCCCTAGGCATTATGGGCAGCCCTATTGTTTATCTTGTTGGGATTATCCTAGCTCTCATAGGAGTAGGTATAGCCTCTAGTGGAAATAAAGGCAAGGTTACCGTCGACAATCGCACTTATGAAGAGGGCGGTTCATTCCAGTTAATCGATAAAAGAGATGACTTTATTAATCAAACCGTTACCAGAACTCGCATTCCAAAAAATAACACCAGCAGCGGTGGCGGAGGTAGTAGTACTCATAGAGGAAGTAGTGGTCGAAGCCATGGTGGCGGCGGTCGCAAATTCTAGCTAAAAACAAACCCATTCAGTATGTATATGCGAATGGGTTTGTTAATTTTATTTATTTGACTTACTTTCACTTAGTTAACTTTACATTAAGCTACTTGGGCTATTAGTGAATAACAGCTAATTAAGAATTCAAAACAGCTAATCTACTGTAGCTTTGCTAGAGCTGCTATAGCTGCTCCTGTTAAGTTTACATTTTCAGCTTCTACAAATTCATAATATAGATTCAAATCCTTAATTAAGTATTCTTCCATATAATACTCAAGCTTTCGCTTGAAGTTTTTCAATAAATAAAAAGTAGAACCATCCGCTGTTATACATACTGGCCTGCTAATATCATGCCCCTTGTTAATTTTAAGAATAACACCA
>JAAZEK010000509.1 GCA_012512335.1 Clostridiales bacterium
ACTTCTGCCTGGATTATTTTGGAGTAGGAAAACCTATAGAATTAGATAATCTTAAGCCAAAGGTAGTGGACATGCGATTAGAGCATGTTGATCCGATTCATGATCGAGATTCAGTTTTAAATGTTGTTCAAAAAATCGTAACTACTCATGCTAAAACTTTGCCCGCTGCTGATGAAAGAGGGCAGCTAATGGGCATAATCTCCATTACGGATTTGGTTCCTGCATTGATTTCATCCCAACAAAATCAGCTAAATGAGTTAGAAATCCCAATACCCAACCTGCTTTCTGTATTGGATTTATCCATATTGCAAGGTCAACTAGATGCCGATATATTTAAAGGAAATGTCTATATATTCAGCGATTTATCCTATTATCAGCAAATTAATAAAAATGGATTGATAATATGTAATCAACAGGAATATCAAGCAGGGTTTATTTTCTCACTGGAACCGAAGTATATAATTGTGTCCGATGTAGAGGATAATACTTTATTAAGAACAATACCCGATTATAAAGGTGTAATCTTTACTTCTCGTAAGAACATCTATGACCTGGTACAAGCGGTAAATCTTGCTTCTCCGGTTTCGAAATTAATAAAGAAGGAAAACCTAGAGTATTTTGCTCTATCCGAGGATATTGAAGACGTTAGAAAAAACCTGATTACTTCTAGGTATAGGAGTTTTCCAGTAGTTAATGATCATGGGATTGTTGTAGGTATGTTTTCCAGAAGTAACTTGATGGACATAAGTCCTAAAGAGGTAATTTTAGTTGATCATAATGAGAAGGGCCAGTCAATCGACGGTATAGAAACCAATAAAATTCTAGAGGTTATTGACCACCACAGGATATCCGACTTTCAAACTATGGGGCCCCTTTTTTATCGAGCGGAACCTGTGGGTAGTACTAATACCATTATCTATAAGATTTATAAGGAAAATGATATTAAAATACCCAAGGATATGGCAGGTTTAATGCTAAGTGGCATACTATCTGATACCCTAATATTTAAATCCCCTACCTGTACTCCTGAGGACAAAAACACAGCAGAAAATTTAGCCAAGATTGCTGAAGTTGATATTCAAGAATACGGCATACGAATGTTATCTAAGGGTGAAAGCTTGGCTGGCATTCCTCCCAAAACTATTATTACCAGGGATATGAAGAAGTTTATAATGGGAAATTATAAGGTTTCTGTATCTCAGGTTACAGTTGGAGACATAGAAGCATATCAGGATATCTTACAGCAGGTGAAAGAAGAACTGGAATCCTTCTGTAAGGATAATAATCTGGACCTTTCAGTCCTAATGCTTACCAGTCTAGTTATGGGAGGCACAGAACTTATTATTGCAGGTGGTGAAAAGTGGCTTGCCCAAGCTTCTTTTGATATGGAAAAAGGGAAGGACGATATTTTTATTAAAGGGATGTTCTCTCGTAAGAAGCAGGTAGTGCCAAAGCTTATGGAACGAGCATATACATGATAAAGAAAGAGTGCCGTTGCTACTAGAAAAGTAGTTTTGCGGCACCTTTTTATATTATTATAAGATTATCAGTCCTCGCAATGTGGTGGACATCCAGGTGCATTACCTTCATTGAATTGAGCTAGATCATCTTGCAAATCAGGTGCTCCTGCCATTCCGCCTTCAGGGGAGTCTGTAAGAAACTCATCTGCTGCTGC
>JAAZEK010000510.1 GCA_012512335.1 Clostridiales bacterium
TTTAACTAGTTCTACTAATATCGTTACTTCATGCATTTTATTTACTCTTCCAAACTACATCTTTCATCATTTCTTCATCTCTATCACGATTAAGTGCAGTCTTCATCTTGTTTGATATAGCTCTCTTTGCTGCATGAGGTTTAATCTTTTCATAAGTAAAGCTGTAAGCATCAAACTTACGAGAAATAGTTATGGCATCGAACTTACACCTTACTGTGCACTCTCCGCAACCTATGCACTGGTTAGGGTCTACCCTAGCAGCACCGCATTCTAAGCATCTTTTAGTCTCTTCTTCTATATTCTCCTCGCTAAATGTTATTCTAGGATCAGAAAAAGTATTGTTCTTTCCCTTGCTATGATTTACTGGCTGACGCTTAGCCTTATCGTAGCCATCAAAATCCACATTGTCCTTATCCAACGCTTTCCAAACTCTTCTATTTCTTCCTATAGTTAAGCTTTGCCCAGCGTGAACTGATCTATGCATTGTATCCGCTGCTGATTTACCCGTTCCTATTGCATCTATTGCAAACTTAGGTCCTGTATATACGTCTCCTCCCGCAAAGATATCCTCTTGCCCGGTTTGAAGCGTAAGTTCATCAGCAATCACTGTCTGATTTTTATTTAATTCTACCTTAGTACCCTTAAGCAAATCCCCCCAAATGATTGACTGCCCAATCGATAGCAGTACGTGGTCCGATTTTACTGTTCTCAAGTCTTTTTCATCGTACTCGGGTGAGAACCTACCCTCATCATCAAACACTCTTATGCATCTTTTAAATTCCACTCCAGTTACTTTTCCATTTTCAGTAAGAATTCTGTTAGGACCCCAGCCGTTATATATTGATATCCCCTCTTCTCTAGCTTCATCAACCTCTTCGTCTTGAGCTGGCATTTCCTTTTCACTTTCAAGACAGAACATGTTAACTTCTGTGCCTCCAGTTCTAAGTGCAGTCCTCGCTACATCTATAGCTACATTTCCTCCGCCTATTACGATTACGCCACCACTAGTTTTAATCTCTCTACCTAGATTTACATCTCTTAAGAAATCCACTCCTGTGATAACGCCTTCAGCATCTTCACCATCGATGTTAAGTTTTCTTCCACCTTGTGCGCCTATTGCAAGGTAGAACGCCTTGTATCTATCTCTTCTTAAGTCTTCGATAGTTTTATCCTTACCTATTTCAACACCAGTTTCAAACTTAACTCCCATTTCCTTTAATACTTCGATTTCAGCATCAATTACATCCTTTTCCAGTCTGAATGAAGGAATACCAAAGGTTAACATTCCGCCAAGTCTATTTTCCTTTTCAAATACAGTAACCGAATACCCGTGAAGCGCTAAGTAATATGCACATGAAAGTCCCGAAGGGCCTGCGCCGATAACCGCCATTTTAATGTGTTTGAAATCATAAAGTATCTCAGGAACAAATCTAGTCTCTGCATTTAATTCCTGATCGGCAATGAATTTCTTTATTTCATCTATTGCCACAGGCTCATCAAAGTCTCCTCTTGTACATTCGCTTTCGCAATTACGAGGACAGATTCTTCCGCATACTGCAGGGAATGGATTTTCCTTTTTTATTAATTCTAAAGCTTCTAGATACTTGCCTTGCGATGCTAATTTAATATATCCTTGAACTGAAATATGTGCCGGACACGCCGTCTTACACGGTGCACCGCCTACTTCATAAGTGTTCTCAAAGTTTTCTCTGAAATCAGGATTATATCTTTTTTCACTCCAGTTATGATCATCTGGTAGCGGCATTACCGGGAACTCTATAGCTGTCTTCGTGCAGATGTTTGGCCCTATTTTAACTGCATTTGCAGGACAAGTTTCTACACACTGACCGCATGCTGCACATTTTTCAGGATCCACCTCTGCTACGTAATTTGAACGCGACATATTAGGAGTATTAAAGTACTGCGAAGTACGAAGGGCTAAACAAATATCCCTTTGGCAATTACAGATAGCCCAAATTTTATTTTGACCATCCATGTTAGTAACCTGATGAGTGTATCCACGCTTTTCCGCCTTGAGCAATACTTCTTCAGCTTCTTTTCTTGTTATTCTTCTGGCTTTACCTGTATGTATACACGACTCAGCCGTAGCGCCTAAGATTATGCAAAGTTCCTCTGCTAAATCCCCAGAACCCTCTCCCATCTGTGTGCGCACAAGACGACACTGACAAGGCGCAAGAGCTAAGTGATTTTGATACTTAGTAAGCCAGTATGAAATCTCCTCGTATGGAGCTTTTCTCGTTTCAGCTTGTATCGCCTCCTCAACTGGAATGACCCTCATAGCACCGTTACCCATAGGCATAATCTCGGTAACTTGCTCTACGGTTTCTCTAGTGTATTGTTCAAAGGCTCTAGCTATTTCAGGGTGTGCATCAGCTTGCTCTCTATTAAGCATCATAAGCTCATAAACACCAGGAACAAAGATTGGAAGTTCAAAGGTATCAGTTCCATCGCTTTGTGGCTTTAGTTCTACGATACCCATATCCGTAAGCTGCATACAGATATCAAAAGTATCAGAATAGCTTTTACCTACTCTTTCAGCTATGTCCTCCACTTTTTCTTCCACTCTACGCTTCATAGCTACGCATACATCGGCTTGCTCATCTGTCACCAGGTCATGAAATACGTAGTACTCGGGATCTGCTTCTGTGTACATCTTGTCTCTTCCTGCTATGTGCTGAGACATTTTTAAAATCTTTTCTCTTACCGCCATTACTAGCCTCCTAATTGCCGTCCTTTACTAATTTAACTTCTCCTCTTAACCAATTAGTCCATTCCTTAATCCCTTTTCCCGTTCTTGCTGAAATTGGGAAAATTTTAATTTCGGGATTTAGTTTTCTCGCCCTTTTCTTTACAGCTTCTATATCAAAATCGAAGATGTCAATAGTATCCATCTTGTTTATAAGAAGGACATCTGCGATTTCAAACATTAATGGATATTTTAAAGGCTTATCATCTCCTTCAGGTACAGATAATATCATTACATTTTTTGTTGCCCCAGTATCAAATGATGCGGGGCATACTAGATTGCCTATGTTTTCTAAAACAGCCAGATCAATATCATCAATCCCTAAGTTTTCTATTCCCTCTTTAGTCATCGGTGCATCTAAATGACACATCCCGCCTGTATGAAGCTGAATAGCTTTTACACCAGTTTCAAGTATCGTCTTTGCATCAACGTCTGAATCAATATCTGCTTCAATAACTCCTATCCTCATCTCTGCTTTTAATTCTTCTATCGTCTTTACCAGCGTAGTCGTTTTTCCTGATCCAGGAGAGCTCATAAGATTTAGCAAAAATACTCGCTTCTCTTTCATCTCATTTCTCAGTTTTGCAGCTTCCGCATCGTTACTTTCGTAGATGCTTTTTTTAATTTCAATTACTTTTAATTCTTCCATTAATACCTCCACCTTTAACAGTATAACAATGCCTTTAATTGGCTTTCCGTCGTCTTTAAAACAAGCCTTACAAAATCCACTTGTATGAGCCTTTGCTCATGTATCTCCTTAAGTCTGTCCCTATTATTTATGCTTATTGCCAAGTTATAACTCCCTACTATAAACACATGCCTGGCTTCATAAAATTCAAATATATCCATTACATCTAGAAAATCCATTTTTCCAGCTGTTTCTACCGATAGCATTTTAATGCCTTTGGTAAGGTCGTCCATCCCTTTAACCAAGTACTTGACATTTACATTGTTATCTAAAATAGTCCTCTTTATAGATATTAGTCTGACCAACAGGTCTCTTTCATTAATAACCTTTTCCGTTTGTTCTAATATGAACTGACTATAGCTTTCTTTTGTGAAAGACTTAATTTTTCTTAGTTCTTCAGCTTCAGCTTCAATCCACTTGGCATATTCATTGTAAAGTATTATTGAAAATATGGTTTCTTTTGTTTCAAAGTATCTAAATAGAGTCCCTTTGGCCATAACACATCTTTTGGCCAACTTGCTCATAGTAATATCACCAAAATTCATTTCGCAAAACATTTCCCTAGCCGCATCTAATATTAAGTTTTCCTTAGAAGTCTTTTCAACCTCGGTTAGTCGTTTTGGCATCATTCTCCTCTTTTAAACCATCAGTCACTTAAAATTGTTTATAAATGACCATTAGTCATTTTTAAACGCTAGTTGCTTGCTATTACATTTTGGTATTTATATGTTTCATTTTAACGTGTTAAGTCCTTTTAAACTCATATTTATCAATGCAATGCACAATTTATTGTTGGCATTCAGCTTGATACAAAACACTTTTTTGGCGAACATATATTAGTTAAAA
>JAAZEK010000511.1 GCA_012512335.1 Clostridiales bacterium
CTACTTTTTTATTAAAAGAACTATCCTTATTTCTATATTGCATAAAAAATCAGTACAGCTACTACGAGTGTACTGATTTTTTTAAGAAGCTATTTGCGGATAGCACCTTTATAACCTACATTCCCGAGATTTATAACGAGGGAGGCTCCACACCTAATGCCCTGTAGATATCTTCTTGCTTCTTAGTAACTTCTCCCAACAAGCGACCATGCTCTGGTGCTTGAAATAGCTCAATTAAATCAAGTTCATCTAGAAGACCTTGCAGTGTCCACTTTTCAAATAAACCCGCATCCTGCATTTTTTTCTTCACATATGATAAGTAAATAAGTGCGACAAACTCCACAAAAAGCTTCCCGTTAAGGGATAATTCAGAAGAAACTTCCATTCTTCTGAAGTTGAGCCTTTCTTTGAGGTTGCCAAAAGCCTTTTCAACTATATCCTTGCTTCGATACAGGGATAGCGCTTCAAAGGGATCCTTAATCTCATTTGAAAGCAATGCAAAATATCCATAGTTTCTAGCAGCTTCGCGCATGGCATCCTCTTTGGGTTTGATTTTCCGTCCTCGCTTCGGCGTTTCCGTCACTTCAAAATACTTGTTATAGTCCTTCATACGATATTCTTTACGTGTATTCTCCATCAGATCGTTATAAAGGCTCGTCAGATGTTCATTCATGTCTGCTTGGTCTTTAGCGGCTTTCTCCGGGTTATAAAAAAGATGTAAGTAAGCACGTCTTTTTCCTTTCAAAATATCGCCTTTGTATGGTCTTTCCTGTTCATAATCCCATTCGATGGTTCTACATAAGCCATAGGTACCAAATTGTGTTTGTAAGTTCGACCAGAGCCGGAGATTTTCTCTTTCCTCCTCCAGGACTTCTTTAACGTATTTTAGACTGAGTTTTACACCGATGATGAACTTTTGGTGATTCTTGTAGAGTTCATTGATGTTGCCTTTGCTATAAAATCCTCTATCCAAGATAATACTAACCTTCTTGTATCCCATGACATCGAATTCGCCCATCAGTTGTTTGATAGTCTTCACATCTGTAATATTGCCTGGTAGTTTGCGATAATAGAAGGGAAGCCCCGATTCTTCACCGAAAAGAAGGGCAAGATTAATTTGCGGCAGCCTATCATGCTCTTTATTTTGTCCTTTTTTCACCTGCTTCAACGTTTCGGAGTAGCTTGAAATCGAGGTAACGTCAAAAGCCCAGTATTCCTTTTCAATACGGCGCTTGCCTTGTTTTTTAAAGAATAACATTCTAGCTTCTTCTTCAATGGCTTGAAACATCTCACTACTTCGCTGAGATGGTATATCTTCACCATATGGATGGATATGTAACTTATGCCAATGGGAAAAGCGACTGAGAGAATTATTTTCTTCAAGAATCAGATAGTAAACTATGGAAAGCATTTGCTTATATGTATCCGGAAAACAGAGTTTGAGATCGGTAGCAACACCTGTTTCCTTACCAATCTGATCAAACAAATGACATGCACCATAGAAGCTTCTACGAATTTTAGTTATAGGATTCGGGCCTGGCTTCCCCGATACAACCAAGTTTTGATGCTCTTTCTTTTTGTAGGGTCTAGTTGGTACTATTTTCCTTGTAACAGGATCTACTTTCCCAATAAGTGTCCTTTTGGATCTTGATTGTTGTTTCTCTTTATCCCAATACGCTTTATTGTCATAAGCATATGTAATGCCTGTTATTTTGTTCTTCTGATATATTATCCCCATTCCCATCACCTCGTTATACATTATAATGTATAACGAGTAAAGTTTCAAGTAAAATTTGGACGGAAACCCACTATTCATGCGCTCTCGAGTGACTTTTCATCGTTACACTTCTCGGGAACCTAGGATATAAGTCACAATTACATATACAATCATACTATCTACGAGTATATTTTGCAATGATTTCAACAGCTAAGTTATAGAAGTGTTACTGTTCACATAAAATAATAAATCATATGGAAGAAGCCTTTGCAGGAACGATTATCAATCTTAGCGAATATCAGCAGAAAATGCGTTAAGCAGCTTCCACTGTTTGAACGCAGTGAGTTTGGAAGCTGTAGAATTTTCAGCTGAGATGAGCTCTAGATTGATTCGTGATGGCAACAGCGACTGGAATATATTTATTATTTTAC
>JAAZEK010000512.1 GCA_012512335.1 Clostridiales bacterium
CATTAACCAAGTTATTCTGGTTAAGCCCCGAAGCAGGTCCTACGTATTCTATGGTATCACCATTATATAAAATGACTCCATCTTTATATTGGTTGTTATCTTTATCCATAGTTATAACTTCTACATTATGAATTAAAGTTTTCATCTACATCTTCCTTTCATCTCTCAATGTCATCCTGAGCATTTGCGAAGGATCTTTCCTGTCAAGATTTCTAATAAGCACTGAGATATTTAGATTGCTCCACCGACAGCTTATCAATTTCCACTCCCATAGCCTGTAGCTTCATTTGCGCCACCTGCTGATCTATTTCCTCAGGAACTTCATACACTCGCCTTTCTAAAGTCTTATGGTTTTCTAGTATATATTTTGCACACAATGCTTGTAGTGCAAAGCTCATATCCATGATTTCAGCAGGGTGGCCATCTCCAGATGCCAGATTGACCAGACGACCTTCTGCCAGCACATTTAGAATTCTACCATCCTTCATAACATAACCCATAATATTTCGACGCATAGGACGTTTCTCTACACTCAATTCTTCCAATCCAGGTATCCACATTTCTACATCAAAATGACCAGCATTAGCTAGCAGGACACCATCCTTCATTTTTTCAAAATGTTCTTTACGAATTACTTTCAAACAACCTGTGACGGTAACAAAAACGTCACCAATTGAGGCTGCTTCATCCATGGGCATCACTCTGAAGCCATCCATAACAGCTTCTATGGCTTTAATGGGGTCCACTTCAGTGACTATCACGTTGGCTCCTAAACCCTTTGCCCTCATTGCAACGCCTTTGCCGCACCAACCATATCCAGCAACCACAACGTATTTTCCTGCAACGATAAGATTGGTAGTTCCCATAATACCTTCCCATACAGACTGTCCTGTGCCATAGCGATTATCAAATAAATACTTGCAGTAAGCATCGTTCACTGACATCATGGGGAAAGCCAGCTTCCCTTCTTTTTCACGAGAACGGAGGCGCAAAACCCCTGTTGTGGTCTCTTCACAACCACCTATGACATCTTTTTGCAAATCTTCCCTGGTACTATGTATGAGCTGAACCAGATCACCACCATCATCAATGATAATGTGTGGGTGAAAATCAAGAGCCTGATTTAAATGTGCTTCATATTCTTCATCTGTTGCACCATACCAAGCATAAACATTCAGGCCTTCTTCCACCAAGGCAGCTGCAATGGCATCTTGAGTGGACAATGGATTACTACCAGTAACCGCCACCTCTGCTCCACCGGCTGCTAATACCAATGAAAGATAGGCTGTCTTAGCCTCCAAGTGTACAGATACTGTAATTCGCTTCCCTAAAAAAGGTTTCTTCTCATGAAATTCTTCTTCCAGTGTATTGAGAAGTGGCATATGCTGTTTCACCCAATTGATTTTTGTCTTTCCCTCTGATGCCAAATGTTGATTTCTAATTGATGATCCCATAACGGAATTCCTCCTAATCTATCTTATTCTTATAAAGCAACTCATAACAGAACAAATAACAGTCAAAAAGTAACTATTATACCCAGTTGGACACTTTAACTATATCATCTCGCTAGCTAGTTTAAAAGGACCTCTTTATTAGAATTCACTTTTTTCTCTTATGCAGAGGACTGATTCATGGATATAAACTTAATGTAATAATGTAATGTGGTATGAATTTTCAAAAAAATGTTTTATTATAATCTAGTCGCGGTATATATAGAAAAATAGAATATATTTCGGAAGATAAAAGAAGGAGGTAGACCAATGATTTTAAAAGATATTATTGACGTAGCGAAGAACGAAAAGACCAAAAAGCAAAAGGCAAATGAAGCCAAAAAATTGGCAACAGGTGTTACAATAGGTGTTGTTTTAGGAGCTGCCGCCGGTATTCTTGTTGCACCTAAATCAGGGAAAGAGACTCGAGCTGATTTAAAAGATAAAACTGACAAAGCTATAGAGACTGTTAGTGACAAAGTACAAACAGCTGGAACAGTTGTTAAGGAAAAGTATCATGCAGTAATGGATACGGTTCATAGCGTTTCTGAAGATGTAAAAGATGAGCTCTCCGAAGAGCTGAAAAATAAAGAAAAAGACGCTAAGGAGCAGATTGAGAAAGTTGATAACGTGATAGATGAAGTAAAAGATGGTTCTAAGAATGTTAGTAAAGAAGTAAAAAAAACAGCGGATAATGTTAAAAAAGAAGTTAAAAAAAGTCCTTAAGCTAAGGATCAATAATTCTTAATAAAGATGTGAGGTGAAGAGGTATGGATATACACATATCCTTGGCAAGCGTACTAAATGGATTGTTATATATTTTAGGGGTAAGCATTGGTGTATTTTTAATAATTGTTTTGAACCAAATTCGTAAGACTGTACACAATGTAAACTCCATTATAACTTCCAATATAAAAACTGTTAACAACGCTTTGGAAGAAGTGCCAAGTATTATAGAAAATACGAAGAATATTAGTGCTGATGTTAAGTATACAGTGGACAAGCTTAAAATATCTCTTCCAGGTATATTTGAGGATGCCCACGATGTTACGAGTTCTGTAAAAAAGGGGACTGAATCTGTAAGCAATGCCGTAGACTCAATAAGTTCCACTTTTTCAGAGACAGCAGCTACAGCTGCGGGTAGCGTAAACGGTTATATTACAATATTTAGAGTTATATCTCAAATTGGAAAAATTGTAAACCAAGCTAAGTCGAAATAGTATAAAACAGACTTATGCTTTGATTTCCTGGAAACAACTAAAATAAGGAGTGGTAGAAATGCTTTGGACAATCGCCGTAATTTTGATTTTCCTGTGGCTTTTAGGTATGGTTACTGCAAATACACTGCAAGGATTTATACACATATTGCTAGTTATTGCTATCATTGCAGTTTTAATTAGAGTAATCAGAGGACGAAAACCTTTATAAATCTAACTAATACAAGGGCTCATAATTGGGCCCTTGTTATTCTTCTTTTCATTCTTGTTATTCTTCTCTCTTTGTTTTGTTTGACATTATTACTGCATTTATTTCGGCACCTAAAACTATAACTATACTTGAAACATAGAGCCATATTAAAAGTACGATAATGCCCCCAATACTTCCATATGTTCTAGAATAGTTACCAAAATTATTTATATAAAAGGAAAAAGCCATAGAAAATAATATTAATAAGACCGTTGACATAAAGCCTCCTGGCAGTGCATCCTTAATCTTTATTTCAACTCCTTCCTTTATTGAGGGAGCAAACTTATATAGGATACTTAATACTAAACATATTAGCAAGAGTGTTAGAAGCAACTGAACGATCCTATAAACTAAATAGGAAGTCCAAGTATAAGATGCAAAAATCATATTCAAGAACACTTCTCCAAATACTATAATTGCCAGTGAAACAAACAATACTATAGCTAGTCCTATAGTAAATAAAATAGATAACCCTCTTAGTTTCCAATAAGGCCTGTCCTCTTCTAAATCATAAGCTCTGTTAACTGCTTTAATTATAGACATCACTCCATTAGATGATGACCAAATCCCACCGATTGCTCCAATAGATATTAATGCATAGCTACTACTTGAGGTGATTTCATAAATAAGGTTTCCTAGTAAATCCTTTGTACCTGATGGGAAAGCATTCAAAATTCTTTCTATTACATCTTCACTCGCCAATGGGGTGTAGCTCAAGAAATTAAGGAAGAATATTAGAAAGGGAAATATTGATAATATAAGATAATAGGTCAGTTGTGCACCAATTTCTGATACTCCATCATTGTCAAATCTGAAATATAACTCTTTTATAAAACTAATTACTTTACTTTCACCGTATTTTTTTTCTAAAGTATCGAACATCTTTTTCATAGTGTTTTTCTCCTAATGATAGTGAAATATTATTAAGATATTTATATCAAAACTAAAGAGGTAACCCATCTTCTATATAAACTGAAATTTTTCCAGCTTCAGCTATAAAATTCCCATATCCCTCTTCATTGATAACTGTCTTTTCTACTGTATTGCCAGTTATATCTTCAAAGACTTTCCCCTTCTGGTCTTCTCCTAAAAACATGGATACAGTCTTCTTTTCTGTAATCGATATGACAGCAACCATTTTATTTGGATGCTCTTCATTACCATGCCGGAGGAATCCTATTAGATTCTTTTCCATAAAATAATCATCTTGGTCTCCAAATGCATAATTTTTTCTCACTAAGGCCAGTTTATCAATCATATCCTTCATAGGGTCAGTCATAAATTCTCCACCTATGCCATAATAATCTCCATAAAATATACATGGAAACCCATCTTTTCTTAATAATATCAGCCCATAGGCTATTTCTTTGAACCATGTTTCCACATACGACTCTAAAGATTGATTAAATTGAGTATCATGGTTATCTACAAAAGTGACAGCTTTTAAAGGTTCATCTGACACAACAGTTTCTTTCAATATTTTAGTTAAATCATAGTCCGCCCCTTCTTTAGATATATTAAAGAAGTTATAGTGAAGGGATACATCAAGCAAATCAATTCTATAGTTAGTTGCACTCATATAGTCCATCTTATTATCTAAATTTCCATCCCAATATTCCCCAAAAAGATAAAAGTCTTTACCATGCTTTTCATATATGTAGGAACTAAATTCCTCCATAAATGTTTTGTCTATATGTTTTACTGCATCTAACCTAATTCCATCCAATGAAAGTTCTTTTATGAACCAATCAATCCATCCCTTAAGTTCTTCTTTTACCTCTGGATGGGCATGATCTATATCTGCAAACATCAAATAATCATAATTTCCCTTCTCAGCAGATACACCCCAGTTCCAATCTTTATTTTCGCCTAGAATCTTGTAAATGCCTTGTTCTCCACTTATACTGTCAAAGTCTACACCTGTAAAGTGATTAAAATTCCATTTAAAGTCGGAGTGTTTATTAGCTCTGCCTGGAAAATCAAAGCCTGTCCAAGCTCTTATTTTTCTATATTCACCCATTTCTTTAGTACGATCATCCCAATCCACTGGAACGGCCATAAATTCTTCCTCATAATCTGCGCCTGCTTTATGATTTATAACAACATCTGCGTAAACTTGCATATCCAGGCCTTTAATTGCATCTATAAGCTCCAAAAGCTCTTCTTTGGTACCGTATTTTGTTCTTTTACTTTTCTTTTGGTCAAATTCACCTAAGTCATACAGGTCATAAATTCCGTATCCAGTATTGTCAAGACTTATGGCTTTTGTAACAGGCGGAAGCCATATGGCAGTCACACCTATTCTTTTCAAATCATCTAATTTCTTTTTAAATTCTCTATAATAGTTTCCATCAGTGGGCATATACCATTCAAAAGCTTGAAACATAATTCCATTTATCAAAAAATCTACCTCCATGTGTTTATCATAAGTATTCTAGCGTAACATATAAACCTTAATATTAGTGTACATATTGAATTAACTAGTAGTATCTCATTGTATAAAATACTGAATTATAGATAACCAGATAATTGTACTTTACACAATAATATTCTTACTTTGTTTTCAGCCTTTTACTTATTTGCAATGAAAGTGGCTCCCTTATAGTTCTTTTCCCGTAGACATTCCTATAACCTTTTACATCATTAGTTATTTTTCGCTCCGAAATAATCATTACTAGGTAAAACTCAGCTACAGGAGTTGTAATTTGCTACCAATGAAAATATATGATATAGTATGAAAAAGAAGCTTACTAGGATAAACTTTTAAGAATAGTGATGAAAGAAATTGCCGATAATTATTATAAAGACCTTTATGTTGACTTAATAGATTAAATCCACTAATAATTAAAACCATGTTGTACAGGTCACAGTTTGCAATTGCCAACGCAATTGTTATTAAATAATAAAGAAAGCGAGGAACGAAAAACATGAATGAATTTACTTTTAACCCAGCTCCATGGATACCCTTTAAGGATAAAGAGGTAATGGAACATTGCAGGAACATAAAGAGGGAGGATATGGAAAAGCATTCTAACCCCGATTTTAAAATCAAAATTGTTCCTGATTACTCTGGCATCGTTATTACCGATATGGTTATGCGTATGAAGCAATCAGACGATTTGGATGAGCCAACAGTCCTGATACTTCCAAATCCCGATCCAAGTGGCTATTCACAGGTTGCTGAATCAATCAATCACTACAAAATTAACTGCCGCAATGTACATCTTGTAGTCATGGACGAATGGGCAGATGATCAGGACAATATTGCACCGATTACCTACAAAGCAGGGTTTAGCTATTCATGCTTAAAGTATTTTGTAAATCAAATTGATGAGTCATTACGTATGCCTATGAAAAACGTAATTTACCCCACTAATGAAAACGCAGCCGATTATTCAAAGCTAATTGATGATGCTGGCAACGGTGGAGCAGACGTATTTTATGGCGGTCCAGGTTGGGCAGGTCATGTTGCATTTGTTGACCCCTTAACACCAGAATTCCATACTAACAGCGTTGAGGAATTCATCGAGATGGGATCCAGAATGGTAACACCACATCCTTTGACCATTATACAAAATTCATTACATGGCACATTCGGACAAGCTGGCGACCTTGCAAATGTACCGCCTAAAGCTTTCACTATTGGACCAAGAGACATTAAAAATTGCAAAGAACGCATCCAAAGACATGGAATTATGACAAGTGGAACAGCCTCTTCATGGCAAAAAATGATCTCTAGATTGTGTCTCTACGGGCCAGTTACAACCTTGATACCATATACAATCATGCAGCTGTGGCCAACAAGAGCATATATATCAGAGGCTATGGCAGCACCTATTCAAGCAAATGAACTAAAAGGCTACTAAATAACTTTTCAGTAATAAGGCGTGAGGCGGGCGTAAGCCCGCCTTATTTATTTGTAATATGCTTACTTTTCCTGAATTTATATGTCATGGATGATTTTGCCTGGATTCTTTCAATTAATGCTATCCGACAAGCCTTTGCGCTCCTGTTTCATGCCCTTAGAGCGTTCCAAGGCTTTTTTCCATGTCTTTTCGGTTTCATATTTTAAAAATTCATAAAATGGATTTAGGTCATCAGACTCGTCAAACTTTTGCAAACACTCGTAATACAAACGCTTGTCCTCATCATAAATTATAAGTGGAGGATGATTATTAATCATAAGATAATAGTTCATGATTGCTCTGCCTGCTCGACCATTGCCATCTGCAAAAGGATGAATTTGTTCGAACACAGCATGAAGATAGGATGCAGCTTTTAGAACATCCTCTCCCTTGTAATCATTTAATTCTACTAAAAGCTCCAAAATGTCATCTTCCACCATTTCGACAGGTGAACCTACTTCATGAATGCCAGATACATAGTCATGTTTTTTAAATTCACATGGTCTTTCATCATATGCAATATATCTACTTTCATCATAAGTACCACTGGTTAGGATCTTATGAATCTCCTTAATCAGCTCTATACTCAATGGTTCATTATTTACTATTTTATCTAATAAAAATTCATAAGCTAACTTTTGGTTTTGCTGTTCAAATAAGGCTCGGGGGTTCCCAGTATAGTTTAGCACTCTACCGTTTTCGAAGATTTCTCGCGTATCATGATAGGTAATCTCTGCGTTCTCAATTTTTCCTGAATTAAATGCAAACAAAACACGAAAGCTATTAAGGTACTTATCTAAATTCTCAATAGTAGTAATATTGTAAGACTGCCATAGGTTAACTACCTCATTATATTTGTCCAAAGTCATCCCTCATTTGCTATATATTAGCCATATATCTTTATTTTAGTATACCACATTCAAGAATAACTTAGCTTAACCCGATCATTAATCTTGAAATCTACCGGTTTGTCTGAGCAGATTTCTTCAACAATACCGATTATTTCATGTCCAACGACCACCGGGACTGTCGCTGTTGGATGCTTGCCGTCATACACAGTAACATCAGAGCCACAAACACCTGCATACAACACTTTAATCAACGCTTCTCCATTTTGAAGTTCAGGTTTGGGTATCTCTTTTACAATAAGTTGCCCCCAATTTTCTAGCATGGCTGCTTTCATCTAATTTCCTCCATCAAACTGTATTTTTCTATAATTTTTAGATTAGAACATAACCCTATCCGTTCCCCAATGAGGTTGGCGGATAATTATTTCATCACCTTGGATGCTTACATCCAAATATTCATTGGGATCTGGGGACTCAATACGTATAAAACCATCTTCTCTTACGATCACATGCCACTTTTTGATGTGAATCTCTCGATCCATGGCAAGTGTATGGATTCGAATCTGCTTTTTCCCCTCATTCTTGCTCTTCCACAAATAGGTAAGCCCTGAACCTTCCTTGCCCTGCCCAATCTGATTTGGTAACGGATGATAAAAATCATGGACATAGGTCCAGTCATACTCCAAGCTGGTGTCGCTCTTCTGACCATCTGTTTCAGAATAGATCTCAAAAAGTTTTAAAGCCTCTTCTCCTCTTCGGAAGACCAATCGGTTGGGACTGTATATATTTGCGTTCAGCTCATTATTACGATTATTTACTACGAAATGAGAGCAGAGCCCTACCGGTTCATCTGCTTCAACTACATCAATTACGAACATCATATGGGGTAGCTTCATAATCCAAAATCGGGATGCTTTTTTAATGATATCTCCATATAGTTTCGCCATATCCGAAGCGACTACTATTACATCTCCCACCCATTGGTTATAGAGTCTTTCGTTACCAACGGGTGATTCTGTAAATATATTTCCAGATACAGATTTTTGTTTTAGTGGTTTACCGTCTTTCCAAATAGAAAAAGTATTATGGGAGCTTTCATCCACTGACTTACGCTGTGATGAAAGGCGATAACAGCAATGCCCAGGGTCAATCAGCATTCTTTCTTTCCCAATAACAAGCTGAAAACTACATTGATCCAAATGTCGATGACTTGTCACATTATATGGTTGATATCCAGCTGCCATTGCCACTACTGCACGGGTATCATCCCATTTATCTCTGGCAATAACATGCCCCCCTTCGAAAGTCATAACTTCACTTAGTGTAGCCTGCAAAGGTGACAGAGGCTGTGCCATTTGCATATACAATAATATTGTATGATACTGGAATTGATTTACGAAACCAAAAGAAGCCAATTCATCCGGAAGATTGCTGGTCTCATCATACAATGTATCTAGCAGCCATCGTGCCAATCCGGCTTCCCTCTTGAATCTATCCTTCATTCGTGACGATATATGGGCCAATACATCCCCGGATGGGCGGAAAATTGCGCCACTATCCCCGAAGTTGAGGGTACGAGGTGCAAGGGTATCCAAGCTGTCAATGTGCTTATTGTGTAAAAAACTAGCAGCATACCATGGCATCATTTTTGTATAGCAACTCATCTCTAATTCATTCGGGTTTATCCCTTTACGAATAGCAACCTCGTTTAAATGAGCGAGATGTATATTTGAGTAATTTGAGTATTGTATGGATTCTCCGTAGTCATTTGAATTATACAGACCACTAGCTAAATGGGTCCATTCTATAGCCTGCTCAATTGCCTCTTTGTCATCTAAAACGAGTGCGCAAGTACCAAATCCATTGAGTATTACAACGAACCAGTTATTGATATGCTTTCTTTCACTTGCAGTTTTTTCACAAAACTCTCTGCAGAGATTCATACCATTGTCTCTTATGGCAGATCGTATTTCTTGCAGCTCTTCCTCTGTAAATAGTTCATTACAGTTTTCATGAGCTTCACAAACAGCAAGAGCGATATGGGAGGTTTCCAATGCTCCGATAGGTTTGGGGTCGCCTCGGTTCCTGTACCACGGTCCAATCCAGTCATCTTGGCTTAGGCGTACCAACTCTAAAGTACGATTTCTGATCCAACGACCTAGAGACTCCGAACGTTCAACAGCCCATACAAAAGTAGCATCGCTCATTCTCTCCCACACAAGGTGATACCATTCTTGTGTGTCGGAAGACTGCACCAAGCAGTCTTCCTTTGTATTACGCTCTGTTCGATCCTTCATTATCCTATATAATTCTTGTTGCTTACTATTTTGAGGAGCTCTTTGTAGCTCCTGTATTTCTGCATCACTTATAAAAAAGCCCATATTCATTTCCTCCTCCATTTAACGCGGAATATCTTCAATTCCATTTCTATGAGCTTCTACCATTGCTAACATGATACATCCATAGGAATGGGGTTCATCACGGATAGCTTTCTTGTCATTAATATACGCATCAATGGTTCCCTTTCGTTCTCCTTCTCCCGGACATAAACAGCCAGGGCAGGACATCTCGGTAGAAAAGTCCTTGTTAATACACAGATCCGAAAGACCCTGTATCCCCCTAGTAAAAGGCTCGTAATATGTTTCTTTATCCAACAATCCCAATCGAAGTCCTACACCATACCCATACAGAATTAATCCAGTTCCTGAAGACTCTTCCCAACAGCTGTCCACTGTCATTTCCTGTCTCCATAGACCACTGGCGCCTTGATAGGGTAGCATGGCAGCCGAGAATTCTTTAAAGTATTGTTCAACTTTTGCTCTATGGGGTGAGTCCTCTGGCAAATACTGTACAAGGTCGGCAAAACCAATATAGCCCCATCCATTGCCTCTGGACCAATGATCTTCAGAAAACGCTTCCTTGTCCTGCATAAACCCTCTACTTTGGTGTAGCAATCCGCACGCTGGATCAAGAAATATCTGATACATCTTTATACATTGTTCAACAGCAAAATCGATGTATCGTTGTTCGTTAAAGGTAAGACCTGAAAAGAGCATATATGGTGTGACAGCAGTCACTACATCTATCCAAATCTTCTCCAATTCTATAGTTCGTGGCATACATAGGATGCCATCTCTATCTGCAGGCGCATTTAAAGTTTTTTCTGCATACTCACGAAGGATTTCTTTTTGTCTGTCAGAAAAGCCTACTCCTGGTTCAAGTTTTCCCGTTGAATCCATCATAACCAACCAAGCCTTACCGTTACCACCGGCTCTATAATTTTCAAAGTTATAGTGCGGATGTTCCATGTCATCTGGGTAAAGGTTTAGCATATCTATGCACTTATTGAGTAAACGTGCATTACTCGATTCTACAGCAGTTTGAGCCAATGCATATATTGCTAACAGTCCGAAATAGCTTTGAACAATCTGTGTATTCTCATATCTTGTAAATAAACTTTGAGATATATCTAATGGTTTCATTGAGTTTTCCCCCTAGTTCA
>JAAZEK010000513.1 GCA_012512335.1 Clostridiales bacterium
CATGGGCGTTTCCACTTGGGCAGTTATTCATGCACCAGAAGGTGGCTATGGTATGGATCAAAACGGTGAATACGTAGAAATTGACAGTCTGGATCTGCCTAAGGGATATATCAAGGGCAAAGTTGGTGCAGGAGATGCGTTTTGTTCTGGTGTGCTTTATGGAGCATATAAGGGTATGAGTCTTGCTGAAGCTATTGAGCTGGGCACTGGCACTGCTTCTGTATCTTTGTCGGAAGAAGGGGCTACCGAAGGTGTCAGATCATTTGATGATGTAATGGAGTTTTATAACAGCATGAGATAATCTGTATATTAGATAAGATATAATATGTTTAGGATATTACAAGGTACTATATGAGGTTGGTACATGAATTAGTTGGTATATACATTGGTCGATACTATGGAGGAGTGGAAAGTGAAAAAAGCAGTAATGTACGGAGCTGGGAATATTGGTAGAGGCTTTATAGGTAAGGTTTTCTCGGATAGCGGTTATGAAGTATGTTTTATAGACATCGATAAGAGAATAATTGATGCTTTTAATAAAGATCGTCAATATGATGTAAAGATTGTATCAGATGGTTTTAAGAAGATTGAAAAAGTGCATAATGTGTATGCAGTTGACGGAAACACAGAAGATGCTGTTAAGAAAATTGCCGAGTGCGACATAATGGCTACTGCTGTGGGCGTAAAGGTTTTGCCCTACATAATTGATAATATAGCTAATGGTATTAAGATGAGAATGAAAAACGGCAGAGGACCTTTGGATATTATTCTTGCTGAAAATCAGTTGGATGTTGATGCACTGATGAAAGAATTGATCTATAAAAAATTAGATATGAAAGAACAGGAATGGGCAGATAAAAACCTAGGCTTGGTAGAAGCATCTATTGGTAGGATGGTTCCCCCGTTAACAGAAGAAGAACGAAAAGATTCACCTCTATTGATTGCAGTGGAACCATATTCAGAGCTTCCAGTAGATTTATTGGGCTTCAAGGGTACAATACCTGAGCTTGTGGGTCTAAAGCCTTTCACTCCCTTTAGTTTCTATATCAAGCGGAAACTGTTTTTACATAATATGGGACATGCAATATGTGCATATCTGGGATGGCAGAAAAAATATGAATATATTTCCGATGCTATTCGTGATCAAGAAATTTATAAAACAACCAAAAACGCTATGGAGTTAGCAGTTGAGGCTCTCTCA
This sequence comes from Clostridiales bacterium, assembly GCA_012512335.1. GTDB lineage: Bacteria > Bacillota > Clostridia > Caldicoprobacterales > DTU083 > UBA5454. The sequence continues at coordinate 1,202 of JAAZEK010000513.1, forward strand.
CGAGAGTATCCTCAGATTTCTTATAGCGAGATCGAAGCAAATAAAGATGATCTACTACAGCGATTTCACAACAGAGCATTAAAGGATACAATTTCACGAGTAGCCAATGATCCTCTAAGAAAGCTGAGACGCGACGACCGCTTGATAGGAGCAGCCCTCTATTGTCTGGAGAATGGCGTTAAACCAGATGAAATAGTCGAAGGAATTGTTGCAGCTTTGAAATATGATAATCCAAATGATGCTGCAGCTATGAAGATACAGTCTGATTTATCTGAATTTGGGTTAGATTATGTAATGGAGCATGTTATGGATCTTGATAAAGGATCAGAGCTAGTGAGGTTAATCGAGAGAAAATTAAAAAAATGATTTAACTGATATCTAATGATTAAATGGCTGGTTTATCAATAAACAGATATAGGGATGGATGTTGCTATGAGACAGAATGAACTAATCTATTTGGATAAATTTGATATTAAGAGATTAAGAAAACAAATCTTTGTAGAAATAGATAATATCCTTCAAATTGCTGATTCGTCATTGGACTTTCACGCCAAATTACAGAGCCGTTTAATTGGATTAGCAACTTCTTATAAAATGGAAGGTAGGAAAGAATATCATATATCTAATTACAATATGAATAGACACGGCAATATAGATATTGTTTGGATAGACCAAAATGGTAACGTTTTCCTAAGTATTGAGATTGACAGTAGCCCTAGAGAGAAATCACTGCAAAAATTAATTAAAATAAACTCAAAGTATAAAATATGGGTTTTTTATGGATCTAATATAAGCAAATTGGCTACTTTACTTAACGAACTAGATCCTGATGGTAGCGTTACTGTATTCAACTTTGGTAATATTCGAGGTGAATTAAGGGACAGATTACGTAAACACTCTGTGGTAGACGAAAAGAGGAAAATGCAAGCTAGCTCTAAAGATGCTTTTGTGGATGTTACAAATAGAAGAAAATCTGACATGGAAATAATCCTGCTCATAGGTATACCTGCATCAGGGAAAAGCACCTTTTGTATGCAGAGCTTTTACGATACTCATATACGTATCAACCTAGATATGTTAGGGGCTAGGAGCAAAGAGAATGTATTCATTGAAGCATGTTTAGATGCTAGACAGTCTTTTGTAGTAGACAACATCAATATCACTCTTGAATCTCGTGAAAAATATATAGATATTGCAAAGCAATTAGATATTCCTATAATAGCTTATTTTTTCGAGACAAATTTGCAGGATGCTATAGAACGAAACGAAGGTAGAAGTGGTAAAGAGAGAATCCCAATTGTGGCCATTACAGCTGCTAATAAGTGGTTAATTGCCCCATCCTATACGGAAGGATTTGACAAACTATTTCGTGTAAAAGCTCAAGCTAATTTTACCTTTCTTGTAGAGGAAATACCCAGGCAACACAATTGATTTAAGGTGATCTAAATCGAATATCCATGTAAAAGACGGATATTTTATTAATAAATAAAAAATGTTCATATAAGAAGGTAAGCATAAATGGATTGGATAGAAAGTATAAACTGGATAGAATTATTACTTGGATATCTCATAGCAATAAATCTTGTGGGCTTTATTGCCATGGCAGTTGATAAAAGTAAAGCAAAACACAGGGCAAGGAGGATATCGGAAAAGTCACTCCTTGCCCTGGCAATAATTGGTGCTTCGCCAGGAGTATGGTTCAGCATGTATGTATTCCATCATAAGACTAAAAAGAGAAAGTTTTCAATAGGTTTACCAGTAATACTGATTCTACAGCTAGTTTTAGTATTACTTTTTACGAAAATGTGACCAATACTATAATCAGCAAACAATACCAAAATCTATAACAAAATCTGTAAATAATTAGAACTATTATTCTATATTAATGGTTCTCGATTTTTCAATCCATTGGATCCAGGTTTGTCCGGGATTTAAGGTGATAGTTTCGCCTTCCTTAGTGGTAAACTGGGTTTGAGCAGATTCGGATTGTTTAGACCATTGGATTTCAACCATTTCACCATGGCTAATCAGAAGGCCTGTGCCAGACCCCACATTGGAAAGTACCTTATGGGTTTTATTTTCGTGAAGCTTAACATCAACATATTGTATTATGATGTTAGATACCTCAAGGGGCTCTGAGTTGTTCTCATCTAAATGCAACTTTCCATCCTTATGTCGCTCATATTTAACAGTGGTTTCGTCATAGAAATATTCAGTTGTATTGCTGCCATATAGAATTTCAACTGATTTTGCAGATGTACCACCAATAGCTGTTGGCTCTTCAAAGAATTTAAAACCACCAAAATTGTTGCTGGTCTTATACTTAAGGTCATCAGCTTTTTTATTTAATGCACCAATTGAAGTATAGGAATTATGAGGTGCTTTCTTGTGGGATTGACGCTTGTAAACTGAGCCATCATAGAACATGCCATCTACATTGTCTATTCCCAATTCCTTAATCTTGTCAATACCCGCTTCGCTACCGCCATGGTGGGCAAAAATTGCATCATATTCGGCAACAGTTTGAGCAAAATAGGGGCGAGCAGAACGAACGGCACCTAAAACTAAATCTTGATTGTTGGTTTGGAAGATACCTACATATCTGGTGTATTGTCCCTCGACACGTATCTCATATACAACAGAAGCTTCCTTAAGTCCTGCCTGCCAGCGCGCTTGGGCCGCATTATCAAACATAACTGCAAAGATTCTGCTGTTATCATCATCACCTTCATTTTCTAATGGAAGGCCATTGAGTTTGGAGATAGGTCCCGATTCTACCATGGCTGGTTCCGTTGCAACAGGTTCCTCTGTAGGCTCCATTGTTGGTTCAATAGTAGGTGCTAATGTTGGCTCTTTAGTAACTGGTGGATCAGAGTCCACTACTGCATCTGTTCCACAACCTGCTAGCATCACTAGGGTTAATATAATAAGTAATAGTTTTTTCATAATAACTGACTCCTTATGTTAGAAATTATCTTCACTAAAATGTATTTTCAGGATTACATACTGACAGATTCTTGAAGCTCCATCCACCTTTCATAAGCATCCTCCAGAGAGGTCTTTGAATGACTGTAACATTGCTGTATTTCAAGCATTTTGCCTGTATCTTCATACAAAGCCGTATCACTTAACTGTTCTTCCAGTTTTTGCACTTCTTCTTCTAGGCTATGTATATGTTGCTCCATTTTGTGTAATTCTTCTTGGAAAGCTTTCTGTTTTTGCCTTTCATCACGTTCTTTTTTCCTGTCTTCTTTTTGAGCAGTTCGCGTTTTTTCTATTGTCGTTTCTGCTTCCAGCGCTTCCATAAGCTCTTGATTTTTTCTTTTTTCCTGGTAGTCATCATAGTTTCCTAGATACTCTTTTATACCCGTTTCTTCAAACACGAAAATCCTGTTTACTATTTTATTCAAAAAGTATCGGTCATGAGAAATCATCAGCAAGGTGCCCGGGTAATCTTTCAGTGCATCTTCTATTACTTCCTTAGTAGGCATATCCAGATGGTTTGTAGGCTCGTCCATAAGCATGAAGTTCTTTTCTGCTAGCATGAGCTTTGACGGCATGATTCGTCCTCTTTCACCACCGCTTAATTGATGTATAGATTTGTACACATCATCTCCACGGAGGAGAAACAATGCTAGGGTATTGCGTATCTGGGTTTCTGTGAGGGAGGGGAAGGAATCCCAAAGCTCCTCCAGCGCTGTATTGTCAGGGGAAAGGCTGGACTGCTCCTGATCGTAATATCCAATATCAACTCCAGTACCAAATCGAATGCTTCCAGAAGCAGATTGCAATTGCCCAAGTAAAATACGGAACAAAGTGGTTTTTCCAACTCCGTTTGGGCCAATGATGCCTACACGATCTCCTTTTTTCATAGAAAAAGTGACATTTTCAAAGAGATTCTTTCCATCAAAGGCCATACTTAAGTCTTCTACCATAAGAATATCGTTTCCAGAATGTTTTTTAGCACGGAATGACATACGAACATCTTCCATATATGCAGGCTTCTCAACTCGTTCCATTTTATCCAGAGCCTTTTCCCGGCTTTCTGCAGCTCGAATACTCTTTTCCCTGTTAAAAGAGCGGTAGCGTTTGATGATTTCTTCTTGTCTGTGGATTTCTTTTTGTTGTAGATTATATTCTTTTTGTTGATTTTCCCTACGTTCTTGCCTTCTTCTTTGATATTCAGTATAGTTTCCCTTGTACAAGACTGCATTATTATTTTCTACCTCTAAAATGCAGTCACACAAGTTATCTAGAAAGTAACGATCGTGAGAAATGATTAGAATAGTTCCACTGTAGCTTTTTAAAAAGCTCTCCAGCCATTGGATCGCTTCTAAGTCCAGGTGATTTGTAGGCTCGTCTAAGAGAAGTAAATCTGGTTTCTCTAAAAGCAATTTAGCTAAAGCTACTCTGGTTTTTTGACCACCACTTAATTGCCATATTGGCTGATAAAACTCTTCTGATGAAAAGCCAAGCCCTATAAGAATTCCTCTCATATGGCTCTCGTATATATATCCATCATTTTCAGCGAACAGCTCCAATTGTTGGCTGTATTCTTCGGCTAATACTAGATACTTAGGATTATTCATGTCAGAATGCTTTGAGATGAGGGTCTCCAGATGCCGAATATGCTTTTCCATTTCCAGAACCGGTGCATATACCAACAACAACTCGTCCCAAATGCTATTAGAGGAGTCAACGGATTCGTTTTGCTCAAGATAAGCTATACTTAGATCCTTAGATTGATAAAGGGAACCACTATCATAAAGTAATTCACCAGTGATTAGCTTAAACAGTGTAGTTTTACCAGCTCCGTTTGGTCCAACTATACCCATTCTATTTCCTTCATTGACTGAAAAGGATATTTCATTTAAAATAGTATTAATACCGAATGATTTTGTTATTTTGTCGCACGATAATACAATCATTAAGTTCTCCTTTGTTTTCTTTCAATCTTATTCTAACAGAAAGATTAGATATTGAAAAGATGTGAGAATTGTATTGAATGATGCAGATTGACAAGGAATTGAAAAAAATGGTATACTTGACTTGACAAATGTTTGACAAGTGATGACTTCAGTCAGATAGGAGGTTCAGAGTTGGCGCGAGAAAAGAATTATGTTTCAGAAGCTGTAATGAGGCGTATGCCAAAATACTACCGTTATTTAACTGATATGGAATCAAACGGAATTGAAAGGATTTCTTCCAAAGAGCTCAGCCAGAGAATGGGCTTAACAGCCTCGCAAATCAGACAAGACTTCAATTGTTTTGGTGGATTTGGGCAACAGGGTTATGGCTATAATGTAAGTGAGCTAAGGCAGGAAATACATAATATCCTTGGTTTAACAAATGATAATAATTTTATAGTCATCGGTGCTGGAAATTTAGGTCAAGCCCTTGCTAATTATACTGGTTTCGAGAAGGAAGGTTTTACGGTAAAAGCTCTTTTTGATATCAATCCTAGGTTAATTGGTTTATCCATTCGAGGTATCCCAGTCTATGACATAGATGAGCTTGAGACCCACATTGCTAGGAATCAGGTTCATATGGTAGCTATTTGTACCCCTAAGGAAAAGGCCCAGGAAATAGCTGACAAGGTGATTGGTTGCGGAATCAAAGCCATTTGGAATTTTGCTGCTATTGATATTGCTACACCACCAGATGTAATCGTAGAAAATGTACACTTAAGCGATAGCTTGTACACGTTATCATTTCGCATGAATGATTTGTAATGTTAATTTCAGATAGTAAACCAAAAACCCCTTTCTATATGATTGGGGTTTAGTTTTGTCAGTTTTCTGCCAGGTTTTCCTTTATAATTACTGTGAAACATACTATAATACAAAATAAGTGAATGAAATTGCTTAAATAACGAGACTTTGAGGTGGATTAATCTTGTATCCTTTGTTTTTTTATCCTATACATAAAGAGCGAATATGGGGTGGCCAAAAGCTAGCTGATAAATATAGCAGGAAGCTTGAATATGAAAAAACCGGCGAAAGCTGGGAAATTGCTTGCCATGAAAACGGTATGGGCATTATACAAAATGGACCATTAAAAGGGATGTCACTTATACAGGCAATTAGCAAGCATGGAGAAGAACTTTTAGGCTCTGCAGTTTATAATGAAGATTATAAAAAATTTCCGCTTTTAATTAAGATCTTAGATGCTGCTGATGCTCTGTCTGTTCAGGTCCACCCTGATGATAATTACGCTAATATTTATGAAGACGGAGAACTTGGGAAGACTGAAATGTGGTATATTATCGATGCTAAGCCGGGTTCCAAGCTGGTGTATGGTGTTAAAGAGAATTGTGATAAGGAAAGCTTTCGAGAAAGCATAGAAGAAGGAAACCTAGAAACATGCTTGCATGAGCTGGAGGTAAAGGCAGGAGATGTGTTGTTTATTCCAGCAGGCTTAGTACATGCAATTGGAGAAGGAATCCTCATATGTGAGATTCAGCAAAATTCCGATACTACTTATCGAGTATATGATTGGAACCGTGTGGATGAAAACGGACAAAAGAGACAGCTCCATATTAATCAAGCGATGGATGTTATTGATTTTCATAACAAGCCAGAGGGTAGTTTGCCAGGTCTAAAGATAACTGAACTTGGCGGTGAACGTGTATTATATATAGCTACAGATTATTTTGCCATGGATGAACTTAAAGTAGATGGAATGATGGATCTTGAGTTGGATGGAAAGCGATTCCAAACTCTAACCTGCATTGATGGACAGGGTTGTATCGATTATGGTGATGGAAAAGAGTATATATCAGCAGGGAGTTCTTGTTTGTTACCAGCATCCTTATCCCAAATAGCTCTCTCTGGAAATGGGACATTTATTAGATCCTGGATTCCATATAAAATACATATAATTCGATTATTAGAGGAACATGGTTATTCTAAATCTGATATGGCTGTTATTCCTAGCTTGAGTGAAATGCTATAGAAAAATGTTTTTAGTTATCTTACTGTGGTATAGTAGTATAAAAGGTAAATAGGGATAGATTTATCAGCCCTGTATATCTATTTAGGAGGAATTATGTCAGATTATTGGCACAGAAAAGATCCCATGGAAGGTGAATATCAACAACGATCTTTCGTAAATTTGGATAGACGTCGTCCTTATATAACCTATATATTGCTTGGTTTAAATATCTTAGCATACTTAATCATGACTTTAGCTGGGTATATATATCAATTAAACCAAGGTGAACAACTTATTCTATTTGGTGCAAAGGTTAACATCCTTATTGCCTATGGACAATACTGGAGATTGTTAACAGCTATGTTTC
>JAAZEK010000514.1 GCA_012512335.1 Clostridiales bacterium
AAATGCGTTAAGCAGCTTCCACTGTTTGAACGCAGTGAGTTTGGAAGCTGTAGAATTTTCAGCTGAGATGAGCTCTAGATTGATTCGTGATGGCAACAGCGACTGGAATATATTTATTATTTTACTTTCCAGTGAACAGTAACTATCTAATCGCAAGAAAAAGCGGAGGTGCACCTCCGCTTTCATTAGTTAATATCGATATTTAGGCTAACTCTGTTGATTACCTATTGATCTTTCAGCAAATTCAATGGCTTTCTGGACCATTCGACCGCAATCTCGGGAAGATACATTACCCCAGCCTTCGTTTCGAACCGAATCATATACACCTAATTCCTTTGCTATCTCAGACTTAAGATTCTCAGACATCCTTGAGTTCCTCTTAGCCATTTCTATCGATACCTCCTCAGCTTCGCATCGATTTTCTTTCCGATGCTAATCTTATTTTGTCCTGAAGTCTGTAGCTTATAAGTGACAAGTATTGGCTAAATTGTCAACGAACCATTTTCAGTATCAATGATTTGAAGGATGTCTGCCTCTTGACCAGTCATAGCATCAATATACACGATAAAGCGTTTTTGACTCATCTCACCTTTAAATTCATAACATAATCTTTCATTTTTTCCTTCTGTGGGGATAATTGCTAAACGAGAAGAGGTAATATTCAAACTTGGGCTTACCAATTTTTGCGCCTCCTCCAATTCCAACTTAGGCTCCTCTATTTTTCTTTCTTTGTGAGCTAATAAATAATTTCTCGCATCCAGTCCATAAATGTTACCATCATCCAAAGCAATTTTTACTTTAATTAAATCCGGATACACAATCACATCATCCTGAGAATAAGCAAAGTTGATGGTGGAAAGTCCCTCGAAATTTTGTTGATAAGTTGAAACCATATCCTTATATCCATTTTGCTCCAAAAATTCTTTGGCCTTTTCAATAGCTTGATTGATTGAAAGACTTTCTTTTGCTACCTTATGTTGGCCTATGACGTTAACAACCTTGCCTCCTCTTTTACTGACCGATACAAAAATGGGATTATCCGCATCTCCTTTTGTCCATAACTGAAATCCCCAAGTGTCGAGAATCCCATTATTTCCGTCGGAGGATTTTTCAGTTTTTGCTACTCGGTCGTTTCCTATAAATTTTATAGCAATATCCCTTGCTTGCTGCTCTGTTACAGGAGTTCCTTTTAGCTCAGTACCGTGCTTCTGATCCAAAGCTTCTGAAAAAGGACCATCGTATATAAGGGACGGATAGTCGATTCCCGTTTTTTGTATATTGACAAATTGCTCTGTGTACAAATCATCGGAAGCTTCGTAAATTTCGGTTCGAGCACCACTTACAAATGTACCCCAGCTTCCAGATCCAGTTAACAGCTCGCTGCTTAATTGATTTAAATCCTTATTCATCTTGGTAGCGTTTTCATGAAGTTTACCCAGGTTATCCATTTCATCAACACTGATAGTCTGGCCCTGGGACACCTTTTTATTAAGAAAATATGTGTAATCAGCTAATTGATTAAGAAATTTAGCAGTCTTATCCAAGGCAATATGTGAAATTGGTAACTGACCCAAGTCCATTTGAGCCCCGTTGGCTTGTCTACTGATTTCTGACAACAGCATTATATGCTGAGAGCGATCGCCACTAACCATAAGTTTAGCCAATCCACTCTCTACACTTCCCACATTTCCTACCAGCTCATAAAAAGACTTTTGATAGAAATTTTCCATATGTGTGTTGTACTGCTGATTCAATTGATACTGATTATAGCCCCATACACCTGTGATTATCAAAGCGACTGCCAATATAGCAGGCAATATCCAATTTTTCATTTATCTCTCCCCCTTAAGTTGCAAAGCTATGCTTACCAATAACGATATGGACAGGTCTGCTCCATATCCACTTACTGGTAGCTGTTGCAGGATTAAAGTAATAAATTGCGCCATAGGTAGGATCCCATCCATTTAAGGCATCACGAGCAGCTCTAATAGATTCATCGTCTGGAGTTAAATTGATCTGACCGTCAGCTACGGCTGTAAATGCTAATGGTTGGTAAATAACCCCAGCAATGGTATTAGGGAAATTCGGATGATTCACTCGGTTCAAAACGACAGCTGCAACTGCTACCTTCCCTACATAAGGCTCTCCCCGAGCTTCACCATGAATTGCTCTAGCTAAAAGATATACATCATTGGAATTTCCACCAGCACTACCGCCAGTAGAAGGAGAGCCCTGGTTCTGCGACGTATTGGAAGTCAACTGAACACCAAGGGCATTAGCGGTTTGTGTTCCAATAACACCATCTTGCTTGAGACCATTTCTTCTTTGAAAGAAAATAACAGCATCATAGGTTGACTGTCCAAATACACCATCAATAGGCCCATCATAATAATCCCATTGTTTAAGTTTTCGTTGCACCTCTGATACCTTGTTACCTGTAGAACCCCAGTACAGACTGGCAGCTTCTGCAATATTACTGCTGTCAAAATGAAATTGAGCAAACATTCCCAAGCAAAGTATCAAAGTCACTAATATGGAAATAAGCGCAAGCTTTCGTTTGTAACCCATATTTTTCTCCCTTTCTATTGTGTGGCTTTGAAGCTATTTTTTGCCATATAAAGAAAGGATATGCACTGAAAATCAATCCAACTTTTTACAGTGAACATACTATCTCTTCAATTAGTAAACGCCCACTAAAAATAGTGAGCGTTTATCGAGGGAATTAAAAGAAGAGAGACTCTATGCAAAGAGATTGGAAATCCAATCTCGGAATTTTTCCCACACCTGAGCTATCTTAAAAGTATAGACCACAGTTTTCTCTTCATTATCAGCTGTGATATCATCTACTGGGGGTTTCACTTCATCATCTGTACTTATATCACCTGTACTTACATCGACTGCAGTTTCATCTACGCTATCATCAATTGGGGTTTTCTCTCCAGCTGATGTACTTACATCAGCTGATGTTTTATCTGTGCTTTCTACGGTTTCACTTTCACTAACAACTCCTGAAGAAACATCCACAAAGCAAAGAGGAGGAAACATAACACACCACCAATTGGCTCCACTGCCTTCACCAATCACCACTCGAAGGGCTTCATATTCTCCAGCAGGATAAACCAAATCGCCATAAACCTTAGTTGGAAATGAAGCTGTTCCTAGAGAAGCATCCACTGGATAATCAAAGCCCTGTCTATTAATCTCCCTTGAAGCAATCCCTTTTAAATCGTCTAGGTTTGCATTTATCAGATTCCGAGCTTCTCCTATAGTTTTTGCATCACGAAATATATCTCCAAAGCTTAATAATAGTTGATCTCTGACCTGATATTTTAGCTCCTGATCCTCATCAGAATCGCTATTTGCAATAACATGCAATCTAATTAAATTATTACTTGCCAGAGGTGGATTCATACCAGTAGCTATAATAATGACCAATATTAAAAATATCAAGGATGCCATCATAAGTGTATTTTTCTTCATAATAAAAACCCCCGTTTATTGTTTCCTATCTAAGTATTGACAAGTTACAGGAGTTTATACATGTATATATGATTCTACTGCATATAATTGTTGGATTATCCCATCTCCCTGACTCACGTGAGTCAAAGGAACCGTCCCTCCGACTCAAAATACTGCATTACCATTTCCACATCACTGGGTTTATCTACATCATTGCCTATCTCCGGATAGTCCACTATAATAGCAGCGGCTTCTATACTGAGCAATTCGTGGACCCGCTCCTCTACCTCAGCTATAGACAAGGTGCCTGTCAACAGGCCAAGTAGAAATTTAATGCCTAACAATTTTGCTATTTTCCATGGCTGCTTACGAAATTGAATAAAGCTCTTTGAAAATTCTTCACAAGATTCCCATTTAGCTGGCTTTAAAAAGATAATATTTCCGCCAGTAAATGTACCTTCATTTAAACGGACATATGTTCTTTCCACATCAGGAAAATGTACATCATTAAGTTTTTTATTTACAATTGGATAACAAAAATCTCCCCCACGATCATAGGAGAGTTTTATAAAATCTGTGATCATATCCCCTTTAATCATTGGGATGTCGGAAGTTACTACTAGAACAGCCGAATCATCAATAAAAGGGCCTAGCCCTGCTTTTACATTGTCAAAAAGGGAGTCTCTGTCCCCTACATAATAATCCACCCTGTTTGCTAATACAGGTTTTAAAAGCTCCTCAGGACCAGAGATAGAAATCTTGCCAATATAAGCTGAGCTACGTAGTGCGTCAACTACATATTCCACCATAGGCTTTTCGTAAATGGGTAGCAAAGCTTTATTTTCCACACCTGACTGGATAAAATCCTTTTTATTGTCTCCAGCTAACACAATTGCGTTGATTTCAGTCAATTGTCCCAAATCCCCCTTCTATTATGTCCACACCCTTGTCAAGTGTAGACACTGTGTATACCTGTTCATAGTGTAGCATAAATTTCTTGGCTACCTTATGTGCAGCTTCAAAATTTGGAAAAATGCCAAATACAGTAGGACCACTGCCGGTCATTGAACTGGCTAATGCTCCTACTTGTATCATATCATTTTTAATTGTCCCAATCTCTGGATGACAGGCTTCTGTAACCGACTCTAGCACATTTCCCAGATTACGATGAAGCTCACTTAGCCTCCCAGATTTTAATAACTCATATGCTAGTTTCCAATCAGGATAAATTGTCTTTGATTTCAAATTTAATCCTTGATAGGCAGCTACTGTGGACATACCAAATGGTGGTTTCACCAAAACAAGCCAGATGCCCTTCAGAGGAGTGAGAGCTTGAAGCTCTTCGCCTATACCACGAGCCACTGCAGTTCCGCCTATTACACAAAAAGGAACGTCTGCTCCCAATTCAGTGCCCATCTCAGTTAGTTCTGATATAGAAAGACCAAGATGCCATAATGCATTTAAGCCTACCAATACAGCAGCTGCATTGGTACTACCTCCGGCCAGCCCTGCTTCCATGGGGATATTCTTTTCTATTTTTATTTCTAGCTCTCTAGATATTTCAAAGCGATCCATCACCAGCCTCGCGGCCTTAACCGCCAAATTGCCTTCATCCAAAGGCATTTTATCAGAATTTCCTCTAATGTGGATATCTGGAGCCCCCGTGCTTCTGGGATTACTAGGACTATCCCTCAGGATGACTTCATCCCATAAATCAATGGACTGCATAAGCATTTCCACCTGGTGATATCCATCTGCCCTTTTCCCTATTACATCGAGAGTCCAATTGATTTTTCCAGGTGCTTTAAGTTTAATTTCTGCCATAATACCTCCCATTTTCACCCTATGGATGTCTAATCCTATATTATTGTCCTGTAACTATAAGCAATATAAACAAGTTCTTAGAGAGCACAAACTCCGCCAACATCTTCATTATGTAATAGGAGTATTATACAACAGAAATGAAAAAAAAGGAAAGCCACAATCGACTTGTAGCCTTCCTACCCCCATAAGATCATTACTGTTCAAATCCAAAATAATAAATAATATGTAAGGAGCCTTTGCAAGATTGATTCGTGATGGCAACAGCGACTGGAATATATTTATTATTTTTCTTTCCAGTGAACAGCAACCATAAGATCCTTCACCTCGTTCTGGATGACAATTAGTATACAGAGGACTCTAACCTCTTATATATTAATAGCCGAGTTCCTACTTCAAGATTTTCATCTTCCAAGGTATTATATTTTAATATTCCAGCAATGGTTGTATTGTATTTTTTAGCTATGGACCATAAGACATCTCCAGGCTGTACATAGTAGATATAAATTCCTTCTTCCTTGGCTGATGCTTCTTCAATTTCCTCTGCCCCAATTATAACTTCCTTTACTATGGATTGGTGAATACCAGATCTGCAAAGGAGAGTAATCTTAAGCTCAGCTTCATCTTGAGCCAGCAGAGTGTGATTTATATGTTCAACTAATACATCACTTTTACTAAGCATACCTTGCTCTACACCATCTACTTCAAGGCTATGTTGGAAGGGGAAGTCCTCTCTAAAGCTCCCCAGTGGCACAGTGGTATCGTTAGTTTGGTAAATCACCTGCACAGTGAGAATTCCTTCTACACTAACTAATCCTTCTTCAACTCTTTCATCTGTAATGGAAGGTTGAGCATCTACATAAAGGATTTTTCTAGCCTTAGGCACTCCTTCAGGAAATGTTACACTTTCCTTTAGAACTGCTTGCCCCTGGCTTTCACCTATTAATTGTGTAAGATGAACTTTTCTTTTCTTTAATGACATTGCAAGAACTGGGCTGTATGCATCAACCAGAATCTCACCTTCTTGAGCTTCAAAAACTTGGGCATTCATTCCAAGGACCAGCTCTGTATCGATAATTCTCAGCTCATTATTGATATTTTCCCTAAGGTCTGCATAAAACTCTGTAACTGCAACATCTGCCTGGCAATCCATACCCTGATAAGCACCTGGAATTTCCACTACATGACTAAAGGGAATGCTGTGAGATAGATACTGTATGGGCTCATCTTCATCCTCACAAAGATACAATAATTTTAGCTCCACATCTCCATGTACAACAACCTTGTTATCCGCTACCTTTTTTTCATTTATTCTGATTCCAGCATCTTTTCTTAGAATCTTAGTAACAGAAGGCATGGCATCAGTTAGCTCCAAATCCTCCCGCACCATGGTCTGGGAATGCCCTGTCCCAGCAGTAGACGATACACGAATACTGTCTCGCAAAGCTTCGACATCATCTAATTGTGGAAAATCTGTTACTGCCTCCATCTCCATAACTTCACTGACCTGCCCATAAAGATTCAGTACAGACTTCACATTGATTTTTCTACCAGATGCCAGCTCAAAGTCAATATGCTCCACATTTAGCTTTAGTTGAGACGCCATCTTAGGCTTAGCTCCTGGCAATTCAAGATACTGCGTAAATCCAATATCAGCATCCATGGAATCAATTACTTCATCATCTTCAGGAACATATAGGACATCATATCTTAAAATGCCTTCTACCATTACCTTATCCTGAAGAACTTCACGGCTAGAAATTACTACTTCTGCATTAATATCCAGTATCTTGGCTATAGGTGCTTTGGTCTCCGGTACATTGATTTCACCTTCTACCAAGGCCTGGGATGTTTCTTCACCGACCACCTGATCCAATCTCAGTAGATCCCTTCTACATTCTATTGTCAATGTTGTTCCCCTCCCTGACATTATTTGTCCATAAACTTTCATAATATATCTTATAAGGGGACTGGGCAAAATATGAATAAAAAAAGAAGGCATGCCTTCTTTTTTACAACTTTTTTTGAATTTTTCTTCATCCTGTGCTAATCCTCTGGTTATTGCTACACTTTACCAACTCTACATTGGATGTGAGGATATCAGAATAAGTGTAGGCAACAGTCTGAACTGATTTTGTGTCGATATCCACTTGTACGGTAAACAGATTAAGATAGGTATCGCGAATGACACCTTCCTTAATATAGGATTTCTTTCTACCCCGATTCGCTTTTAATCTTACCTTCTGCCCTACATTAGATTCCAAAACCTTCTTAATACTAGCCAAAGCTTCTGCATCAATCACGGCATCACATCCCATTTCATATTCCATTTTGAGGGTAGTGTTTCCGTGATTGCCTAAAATTATTCGTCGTCTTCGACATCTAGATCTTCGTCGTCTTCAGCTTCTTGGGCTTCTTCTTCTAAATCAATCTCCATCATACCTTCATTTTCACTTTCAACAAAGAGTTCCTCTTCTTCATTATTTGATTCTTTGTCCCAGTCTGTTTCTTTCTCCTTAGCAGGTTCAATTTCATCTTTGTTTTGCTCCAACATGCACGTATAGCACAT
>JAAZEK010000515.1 GCA_012512335.1 Clostridiales bacterium
AAATGCGTTAAGCAGCTTCCACTGTTTGAACGCAGTGAGTTTGGAAGCTGTAGAATTTTCAGCTGAGATGAGCTCTAGATTGATTCGTGATGGCAACAGCGACTGGAATATATTTATTATTTTACTTACCGCTGAACAGTAACATAGAAGTCTTTCCAATCAGTAAATAGGCCTGCTCCTTTATAGCATGTTGGCTTCCCACATATTTCACAGTAACGGGCATAAGCAGAGTTAGCATAGGAACAGCCATAATCATCGCTACATATATTAAAAATGCTTGTATGGCAATTGGGGCATGCATCACAAGAAATGCAATCCAATGAGCTTTCGCACTTTGGGCAGACAAGAGAACGCTTGTAGCTATCCATAACTATCTCATCTGGGTAAAAGATACGACGGATACCCAGATCTCCTTTTCGACGAACATGACCACATACTCCACAGTAACTCGCAAATGAAGAAAAGCGGACATTTCCACATTGGGGGCAGCTTTTCACCTTACGTGATAGAATAAGGTCAACTCTATTCAAGCGATGAAGCCTAGTAGCCAATGCGCTATTTGAGACATTCAGCCAAGATGCCACCGCCTCAAGAGAATAATAATTGAAGGAGCAAATCAACTCCTTAGGCATAAGAAGCCTTCCAGCGAATTCATCTGCTTCCAAGTCGTCCATATATTTCTCGGTTTCTGTTTTTTTTGAGGGAAGTATCAGGTGGTCTAATACAATATGCCCTATCTCATGAGCTATGGTAAAATTCAAACGCCGGTCAGAAGACCTCTGAAAGGGATAACGGAGCTTCTGCCTATTAAACCACATAAAATATTCCTTGGTTTTTGTATAATAATGGGTAGCTGCATCTATTCCCCTTGGCAAATCTTTTATAGTAACAATTTTTAGAATTCCGTATTTGCCCGATTGCTGCATCTGCCGCAGTAACACAACACAGTCTAATGGCCAATCACGAATTTTATTTTCAGTGATAAATTGCCTAAGGCGCAAGTCTATAAACTCAGATCTAATAGAGGATAAAATTGTAGGCTGATTTGTAGCTTGAATATTACTAGATATAGCTCTCACGTGTTTCCACCAGCCTTTCTCAATAGAGAATTGGCTATGCCTTTTATGGCATCCATATCCTCCTGGGAAAGCTCCCTTGAGACACGATAGGCGATGTTTACCCAGTCATCGTCGCTCTCTTGCATTTCCTTAACCTTCTTTACAATATCAGCCAGCTTTCCATCTTCATCCAAAAATATATGCTCAGTATAAGCCTTGTGATTCACCAGCTCCTCAAGGTAGCCTGCCTCCCTCATCAAGGTCTCATAGGAAATATCCAAGTGAGGCGCTATAGACTTTAGTAAAGCTGGTGATGGTTTTTTTCTACCACCTGATTCTATTTTGGAGATTTCTCCATTGCTAAAGCCCGACAGTTCCGCCAACTCTATTTGGGTAATCCCCTTTGCTTTTCGCAGCTTGCTTAGGTATTCACCGAACTGCATCCAAGTCGCCACCTTTCCCTCACATGATAATAACCTGCTATTGTATTTCCTTCTGCTAAATATTCCGTTTGGAAAACAATTAAATTTTATTGGAATATAGTTTGACAAACGGAAATTCTCTTGTTATAATCTAAATAACGCAAACGTATGTTCTTATATTATAACAAATTTCTATGAAATTGCAAGAAATTTTTTAACGCAACTAACGATAAGAGGTGATTGGATTGAAGAACCAAAAAATGGACCATAGGACGGTCTATCGAGATACGGAATTATTGCTGGAGAATTATAGAAACCTCATCTGGCGAGTGGAAGAAAGCTTGGAAGATGTGGAAAGTACCATTTATTATATGGGCGGACGCCATCTATCTAATCTCTTTCGCCTTCTTTCCATGGAGCTTGATGAGTATGACAATGAGCACAGTCGTAAGGCAGTTGAAGAAAGGCTGTTTGGTCTTCAGGAATCAAAGCTAATAATTGAATTAATAGACAAGGCTATGTTGAAGCTTAAGAACTTCCCTAAAAATGGGGAGAAATATTTTCAGATATTACATACAAGTTACATAGATAAAGAACCTATCCACCAGGACGAAATACAAGACAAATTGCTAATTTCTACTTCCACTTATTATCGCAATCGGAAAAAGGCCATAGAAATTCTAAGTGGCATTCTTTGGGGATATGTGAACTCATACTCTGAAGAAGCATCGCTATCCTTACCATCTATAGCTGAAAAACCTGCCCTATATAAGTCGATTTGAGAATTAGCTGAATAGTCGCTAGTGAACTCGTTTTGCCTCTGGCAAAACATCGGGGATTCATATGGAGATTCAACTCCACTTGAATTAATAAGAGTGAACGCGCCACTTATAGAAGTGAGCGTCTTGACGATGGGTAAATTGAAAAAAGAAGAGAATATTATGAGAATCCATTGAAAGTAAAATGAAAGTAAATAGGAATGAAAGTGGAATAGCATTGGAAAGCATGCTGCCCTATACTTATAACATGGCAATAGCTTTATCATAGAATAGGCAAATAGAATAAAAATTAGAAAAGGTCGTTAGATACCGAAAACCGGTTCATCTGACGGCCTTTTTCTATGCCCAAAAAGTAATCATATATGAGCTCTAGAATGATTCGTGGGTGCTCGATACCTTTTTATGATTTGCTGTTGCCCCAAAATACAAAGGAGGCAGTAAATATGTCAAAAACAGAAAAAGGAAAAGAGTTAGAAGTACGCAACAAGATAAACTATCTTGTCCAGCAAACCAAGGCAGGAAATTTAGAGGCATCAGAAGAATTACTCACCCGACTTAAGCCCCTAATACTTGCAACCATTAAGCGCAACTACTTTGGCAATGGCCCAAATTGGGAAGACTTATATCAAGAAGCTTCACTATCCACCTTGGAAGGAGTTCGGGATTATGATGCTCAAAGGGGTATTCCATTTTTAGCCTATATCAAAAACAAGCTTAAGTTTGATATCTACAATTTATGTCGTAGAGAACGCACTATCAGCTCTAGAATGCTTGATTACGGTAATGATGATCAAGATCCCCTAGATTATATTGTGGATGAAAATGCAAATCCCCAAGAAGATCTACTTGTCATTGAAAAGACAAGTACATTATCAAATGCGCTGAATCACATAGATCCCAAACATAGAGAAGTAATCGAACTATTTTTTTATAAGAATATAGCTCTTAAAGATATAGCAGTAAGTATGGGTATAAGCTACAAAACAGCCCAGCGTTACAAAGCCAGAGCATTAGATGCCCTGGCTAAGCTGTTGGATAAAAGGAATGCTTTTTAAGACTCCTTTTCCTTGTACGCTCAAACCCGATGCCACTGTAGCAAACCTGGCAGCTGTGATTAAATCTTCACCTAAAGCTAATCTCACAGCAAGTGCAGCATTAAACACATCGCCGGCACCTGTAGTA
>JAAZEK010000516.1 GCA_012512335.1 Clostridiales bacterium
AAATGCGTTAAGCACCTTTCACTGTCTGAACGAAGTGAGTTTGGAAGGTGTAGTATTTTCAGCTGAGATGAGCTCTAGATTGATTCGTGATGGCAACAGCGACTGGAATATATTTATTATTTTACTTCCCAGTGAACAGTAACGACAAAAGCTTAGATATGGATAGATATGAAGTTTTAGATATGGTAAAGGGACAAGGGTGATGGTATAATTATGATAAATCGCTTTACATTATTCAACATTTTTTTGAAGTGAGGTTATATTTTATATGGGATTCTCCATTTTTAGCGAAAAAGTACGTAATCGGCTTCGTATGAATCCGAAATTTATATTGAATATCATTTACAGTTTTTTTGTGAATTTATTTCATTCTGCCCGTAATTTGCCACGTTTAAAAATAATTGCAGACTTTGGAAGCACCATAAGCAGAGGTTTTGGAGCAAAGCTACTAATTGATAAAAAGTTATATCTCGGGGGTCAGTATATTGGTGATATGTCAAAAGCTAAAGCTTCCATACGGATGTATCAGGATTCTGTCGTCCACATAAAAGGGAGAGCTAAGTTAGGACCAGGCGTAGGAGTAGTTGTGAGCCCTAATGCCAAGCTTTCTATCGGAGACAACACTTATATTACTGCCTCTTCCGTGATTTACTGCGCTAATGAAATCGAAATCGGAAGTAACTGTGCTATCTCTTGGGACACTACCATTATGGATACGGATTTGCATCACCTCTATTACTCTGATGGTAGGGAGAATGAAGTAACAAAGCCGGTTAAAATAGGGGATAGGGTATGGATTGGATGCAACACTACTATCTTAAAAGGAGTTACCATTGGAGACAATGCGGTAATTGGTGCCAATACTATGGTTAACAAGGATGTTCCAGCAAACTGCTTGGCAGTAGGTAACCCCATGCGTATAGTTCGTGAAGGTGTTGATTGGAAACCCTAATTACATTATGCACCTAATTTTAAAATAAAAAAGCCATTTGCCAATCGGGAACTACGATACCGACTAGCAAATGGCTTTCTGCATTGGGGGACTATTCTACGTCAAGACTTCCACTTCTATATGTTGCGAGTTCACTCTACAATAATATCTACACTGTTTTCCCACAGACCGTGAATGTTGCAATAACTGATGGCATAAAATTTACCAGATTTATTCAGTTTAACTTGGGTTACACCTACAGGTTCAGTGAAGGCACCAGCTTCTCCATGGGCGGTAAAGTTAAAGTTTGCTAGCTCTACAGGGAATTTTCCGTCTTCTTCAAAATAAAACACTTTAAACCAAGCTATGTAGTGCTCTAATGTGTTAGGGTGCTTTACAGCATCGCCAATGGAAACCTTTAGCTCAAAGGCCTCTTCTGCTTTTACCTTCTCTGGTACATGGATAATTGGTACATGCTTCTCACCTTTCCAGTCGCCCGATTGTAAAAATTTTCCTAAACTACTCATTGCACATTCCTCCTAATATATTCATACCTAAATTATCTATACCCCTGGTAATTCTAACTGAAACAAAACTAATGGATGACAAATTTTTTGTGACTTGTAATATCCAAACTAGCAGGATAAAATAGAGGACAAGATTGAAATGTTGGAGGTATCAAGGAATGAGCAAGAAAAATGTATTTGATGTACTAAAGGAACGGGGATATCTAGCTCAAGTGACCCATGAGGATGAAGTCCGTGAGCTCTTAGGAAATGAATCCGTTACTTTTTATATTGGTTTTGACCCTACAGCTGATAGCTTGCATGTAGGTCATTTCATTCAAGTTATGGTTATGATGCACATGCAAAAGGCTGGCCACAGACCTATTGTATTAGTTGGAGGGGGAACAGGTATGGTTGGAGATCCCTCTGGAAAAACCGATATGCGCAAAATGATGACATTGGAAACAGTGGAGCATAACTGCCAAGCTTTCCAGAAACAGCTTTCTCGATTTTTGGATTTTTCTGAAGGAAAGGCTGTATTGGTTAATAATGCAGATTGGCTGCTAGAGCTCAAATATGTGGATTTTCTAAGAGAAATTGGAGTTCACTTTTCTGTAAATCGTATGTTAACTGCAGAAGCCTTTAAAAGCAGGATGGAAAAAGGTTTATCCTTCCTAGAGTTTAACTATATGCTAATGCAAAGCTATGACTTTCTGGCATTGAATCGAGGCTACAAGGCTAAATTACAGTTGGGTGGAGATGACCAGTGGTCCAACATTATAAGTGGTGTAGACCTAATTAGAAGAGCTGATGGTAATTCTGCATATGGAATGACATTCAAACTTCTTACAACCAGCGCAGGTATAAAAATGGGTAAAACTGAAGCAGGAGCTTTATGGTTAGATCCTGAAAAAACAACACCTTATGAGTTTTATCAATATTGGCGCAACATTGACGATGCAGATGTGAAAAATTGTTTGGCCTTGTTGACCTTCCTTCCTATGGAGGAAGTGGAAATACTAGGCAATTTAAAAGACGAAAAGATTAACGATGCTAAGAAAGTACTGGCTTATGAAGTGACTAAGGTTGTCCACGGTAAGGAAGAGGCAGACAAAGCGGTTACTGCCACTGAAGCCCTGTTTGGCAAGGGTGGAAAAGGTGCCGAGGTACCCGGCACCACTATAAGTAAAAATAAATTTCATGAAAACAGAAATATAATAGATATGCTTTCATTACTAGAGCTGATAAGCTCAAAGGGCGAAGGACGCCGGTTGATTCAGCAAGGTGGCGTATACATTAACGATGAACGAATCGACAGCATAGATTATACTTTAAATGAATCTGACTTAGAAGATGGTAGCCTTATGATTCGGAAAGGAAAAAAGGTATACCATAAACTCATGGTAGAGTGATCTCATTTTCTCTTATCGGCGATTACGTCTCCCACCGGATATTAGAATAAGTCGCAGAAGTTGAAGCACAGACATAAGTGTGGCAGCCACGTAAGTTAAGGCTGCCGCATTTAGCACTTTGCGGGTAGGGCCTGCTTCGTCACCTTGTATCATACCACCGGATTCCAAGGCTGCAATAGCGCGATTGCTAGCATTGAATTCAACAGGTAAGGTAATTAGCTGAAATAGGACTGCTGCTGAAAAGGCAATAATTCCAATCTGCACTAGTGCAGGTATACTAAGGATAAGCCCGAAGAGAAGCAGAGGCATAGCCAGGCTGGATCCAATATTGGCAACTGGTACAATAGCACTTCTAAGCTTTAGTGGAGCATATTCACTGGCGTGCTGAAAAGCATGGCCTACCTCGTGGGCAGCTACACCTAAGGAAGCAAGTGAATGATTACTATAAACTTCAGGTGAAAGTCGTAAGATTTTTGAGCGGGGATCATAGTGGTCGGATAATCGGCCACTTACTTGCTCCACCTTGATATCATAAATCTGATTCTGTTTTAGAAGCTCTCTAGCGGCTTGGGCACCAGTAATACCGCTTCTGGCTGGCACTCTCATATATTTGTTAAAGGTAGTTTGTACCTTAGTTTGAGCATAAAGTGATAGCAAGATCGCGGGAATTAATAATAAATAAGTTGGGTCGAATATAAATGGCATGGTAGGGACTCCTTTCATTACAATTTCAATTTACAGTTTATACTTAATTTTATCATTCCATCTATTGAAAGTCAATGAAGGTCAGGTTTTTTGGGTAACTTAAAGCTTAAGCCTTTTTAAACGAGGAGCCTCCTTTACCAAAGGATCAAAAGCATCATATACCATGGGTATATCCATTCCACGAGCAAACAACTCGTTTATAGTCATGAGATCATCTCGATTGACCTGTGAGAGGGAGGTTTTCCCAAGGGCTCGAATGCCTTCTATCATTTCCAGCTTACATGATTCAAAGAAATTGTACAGACATTTCACTCCAGTTTCGATGTCAAATTGATTAGAGTGTTTTTCGTCATACCATGTTAATGACGTAGGGGGTTCAAAAGGCAGAGCTTTATATATTTGATTATGGGATAAGGCTATAAGCGCAATAGCTCCAATTTGACATGCGTCTGCTCCCAAAGCTTTAACCTTCAGAGCATCTCCTGGAGTTCGTATTCCTCCAGAAGCAATAAGAGAGATGCGTTCCTTAAATCCATGCTTCTCCATCCATTTGGCGGCCCTATCTATTGCAAATATAGTAGGCACCCCGAAATCATCCTGTAAGATTGGTGGTGAACCTTTTGTGGCAGCTTCTGCTCCATCTAGAACAATAAAATCCACCCCACTGTTGCAAAGCCAGTATAAGTCTGCCTCCAAATATTTCCCTGCAGCAATTTTCACACCAATGGGCACTCCATCATTAATATAGCGAAGCTTATCCACCAGGTTTTTTAAGTCTTCAGGGTTTTGTACCTCAGGCTGTCTGGAATATGTTATCAGGTCCTGGCCTTTTGCTATTTGAAACTCTTTTCTTAGCTCGGGAGAAATTAAATTGGATTGAGTTATGTATCCTACGCCTCCATATGCACCTTGCCCCAGTTGAATTACCACAGCTTGGCTCTTTTTCATACTCTCCAGTGACTTTGGCCAATTTCCTCTATCATACATGAAGATCATACTACCAGAAAAATCTAAAACCTCTAATACAGCAGCACCCGCACCAGTATGATAAACCGCACCTGCATCAGCACATGCCTTTGCGAGGGCAATTTTAACAGGCTTACTTAATGCTACGCCATATGCCATCGGGGCTAGCATCATAAACTGTTCAAATTCCAATGGTCTTTTGGAATATTTTCCTATGGTTATAGAAAAATCGATGTCAGTGTCTACTTCAGTAGGCAAGCTGTTAATTTGTGCTATATTAAACTTCAGATCATCTAAATTTGGGAACTTCTTAGTGGGCCCCATTGGCCTCTCTATAAGCTTAGCTGCTTCGGAACGCAACCCTGTTTCCAGCACCACCTGTGGGCCAATTCGCATAACAGAAGTAACAGTCTCAGAAAGATTTTCATTATAATTATCGGCAGTAATGATATTCAATATGTGGTCAGAAACTTTGTTTATAACAAATCTACTTAGAAACTTTGCGCCAATGGCACCGAGACCTATTGCGCTCCCTATTATACCAGCCACACCAATTGCTTCCAAGGCTTTTTGCTTTCCTAAATTCTTCAAGATAAAAAAACCTCCTCAGTCATCAACCTACATAAGCAAGTTTGCTTGCTATTAGTAGTATGTGATTTGATGAGGAAAATCATTCTATTACAGCTGAGATGAGCTTTAGAATGATTCGTGAGCGCAACAGTGAGTGGAATATATATTTTATTTGGCTGCTGTGAGCTGTAACATCATTCTATTACTGATTTATGACAAAAAATTAACGTTCATGAAAAGACTTGTTCTTTTCCTTATTCTGAGCTTATGGTATAATAAGTACCGTTGATGAAGCAAATGGCATTGATTATGCATGAAATTAAGAACTATCTCATATAAAGAAAAATAAGAGCGATGGGAAAATAGCAGTTTGGGGGAAATGATAATGAAGAAGAGACTTACCAGCATATTACTATGCATATTATTAATAAGCTTACAGATCTTTACTACTGGCAATGTTGTACATGCTGAAGAAGAGCTAGTGATTACAACTGAGGTGGGTGGAAGGGTTACCGAAATAAACGGTCAAACCTTTGTTTCAGCCTTGGACTTTTATCTTATCAATTATAGTATTAAGAACACTAGTAGAAATGAAATAATAATCAATCAAATAGTGGAAAAGGGAGCAGGTAATAAAGAGTATACTCATAATATTGAAAAAAGTCTTAAGCCTGATGATTCACCGCTAACTCAAGCTGGTGGGCAGTTTCTTGGAGATATGGAGTTAACTCCTAATTCTGTAGAGTATGTCATAAAATATACAGTTTTGAGTGAAGATGGAGATAGAACAAAGGACAAGGTTTTGGAAGTAAAAGGAAAGCCAGAATATATACACGTCGCTGAGGTTGAATTTAATGTTGATTATACCGCAGATACAAATGGTCCAATCTTCAAAGGAGATCAGCTAACTTTACAAGCGGATATTCTTTCTATCTCCAATGTACCACTCCATAATTTAAAGGTTACTGATAAGGACTTGGGACTTGAGCTTGGCACTATTGATGTGTTAAGTCCTGGGAAAAAAGCGACATTACAAAGGACCATAGCTATGGAGAAAGCAACTTCAGGAACGCTGGTTATCACGTATGATGACCCTATAGGCTATGATACGAGTTTAGATAAGACAATTAGCACCGAGCTAAAGATTGAGATCAAAGATGAGGAACCAGTCTCATCCTTAAATGTAAGCGGTAAGACAAGCATGAACAAGATACCTGGAGAAACACCAGTGGATTTTGAGCTATTGATTAAGAATACTGGTAATACTTCACTGACTGAGCTGAAGCTTATGGATTGGGATGCTAAGGAGTTTCATACCCATGCAGCCTTACTACCAGGTGAAGAGATTACTGTAGAATACAAAGCTAAATTAGAGCCTGATAAAAATTATGAGTTATTGGTGCAAGCCAGGGTGGAGAACAGTAATCAGCTTATTAAATCCACCTGGTCAACTAAATTGGAAAAGCTAGAGCCTAAGGTTGAAATTCAGCGGTCTATTTCCACAGACGAGATAGAATCAGGTGTTCCCTTTACTTTGGAATATGTGCTTAAAAACACTGGTAATGTAGATTTAACAAATATTAAAATAAATGAAAGTCATTTTGGTGAAATTAAAATAATAGAGCTGCTTGAAGCAGGTCAAGAAGTAGAATTCGAAAAAGAAGTTGAGTTGGAAGAGAAAACAAGTAGCAAAACCATCCTTACTGCTTTTGATGCAGAGACCAATAAGGAATACAGCTATGAGTCTTCTGATATGGAGTTTGAAGTAACTGGTTTGGCAGAAGAGCTTCCCAGTCAAGCTCTATCAATTATTCTTAAATCGGATGTAGAAACCTTAAGTAAACCAGGCAATGTAAATCTGGAAGCTATTGTTAAGAATACTGGGCAAGAGCCATTAAGTAGTCTGGTGTTGACTCTTATGGAGCGGGATATGGTAATTGTTAACAACCTAACATTACAAGCAGGAGAAGAGAAAACTATTCCAGCACCAGCTTTAAGGGTGGAAGAAACGGAAACCTTTGTTGTTGAGGCCAATGGTTTGGGAGCAGATCAGCAGAAATTTACCGTAAAAAGCCAGCCACTGACCATTACTTTTTCTGAGAGTGGTCTTTCAGGACAATTTAATGTATTACGACTAATCCTTATTGTTATAATATTATTGAGCATTTTTGTAATAGGTGTTCTTGTATACACTCTTAGTGGTTCACCTAAGTTTCCTTTTAAAAGAAAGAAAAAAGTAAACCGACTAGCAAAATAACTAAGTATCAGTATTGCTGCCAAATACAGGATAAAGTGAGGGGGACAAGCATGAGTGGGGAGAATGAACTGGTAGAAGAAGCCAAGATGGGGAACTTTGAAGCCTTTGGCGATTTGATATCACCCTATGAGAAAAAAATCTACAATTATTGCCTGCGCATGACTAAGCGTCGTGAAGATGCGGAGGACCTCACCCAAGAGGTATTTGTCAGGGTATACAAAGGGTTAAAGGGCTTTAAGGGAAACAGTCAGTTCTCTACATGGATTTTTCGAATTGCCCATAATATCTGTATAGATCATTATAGGAAGTCCAAGTTTAATACAGTTTCTCTTAATCAGCCAAAAAGCGAGGAGGATCAACGTGAAATGGATCTACCCTCTGAGGATCCTACTCCAGAAGAAGAAGCCTTGCGTAAAGAACAGCAGGAATTTTTGCTTAAGTGTATTGGAGAGTTACGACCAGAGTATAAAACAGTAATTATATTACGAGACTTACAAAATCATAGCTATGAAGAAATAGCAGAAATATTGGATGTCCCATTAGGGACGGTTAAATCCCATATCAGTCGGGCAAGGTCAGCACTTCGTGAAGCTGTCCGTCCCCTTCTGCAAGGAGACGATGAACGTGCATTACTATAAAAACAGAGAATTAATAGAAGACTATTTAGAAAATTCCCTAAGCAATGAGCAAAGCATACAATTGGAGACACATTTAATTGACTGTTCCGATTGTTCCAGATATATGAAAGAATTACGTAATTTGCTATATTTATTGAAAAACTTGGAGCCTGAAGAATTACCATCAGGCTTTCAACAACAGCTTCGAAGCCGACTAAAGCAAGTAGCTCAGGAAACAGAAGAATTAGGAGGAGAACAGGAAGTACAAAACCAGCAGCCAATCAGAAAAAAGATGCTTGTTAACCGTAAAACCTTAATAAAATGGGCAGCGGGTATAGCAGCTATATTTGTCTTGGTAATTTCCCTGCAGTTTATAAAACCCTTTGGGAATACAAGTCCTAGCCGTTATGATAATAACTATATTCTATCTGGTGATTCTGCAGATGAGAGAATGAAATCAACTCGCGAAGGCGAGCTATCTATGCCTGAAGAAAATCCAGATGCCGATGAGGGAGAAGAGCAGCCATGGATCAGCTATGGTGAAGGATTTGGTGAAGAAGCTCTTGATACTGATATTTCTGCAACCATACATCTATATGTAAGTAATGATTGGGAAGTAGAGTCAAGAGTTGAGGCTATTGTAGCTGCAGCAGAAAGCGCTCAATTGCCTGTTTTGGAAATGCAGCTTAATAAGATAGTTTTACAGATTCCTAAAAATAGTGAAGATCATATAACTGGCCTTATGGCAAAGCTTTCTGACATGGGAAAGCTGGCATCGGAGAATGTTACAAAAGACAGCGAAACAATGACAATTCTTATTGAAACCGCTGAATAATTGTTTATTCTTACAAGATTCTTCGTCGCAAGCTCCTTTGAATGACAATCCAACGATTATTTGCAGTAGAATCATTTATAGGTAAATGTTATATATTTGAATAAACTTTATCCAACCTGTGAATACTATACATATCAAATTTTGGAGAAAACACTACAAAAGGAGGATGTAATATGACCAGGGAGGATACAGCAGCTGTTGCCAAAAGTGAACTGCAGCCTGAATTGATGTCAATTATGAAGGAGGAAGTTGGAAAAGCTAAGGAAAGTAGAGTTCCAATCATCCGGGCTTTTGAAGAAATTGCCCGTAGATCAGGTTTGAAATCCAATACCATACGTAACTATTATTATCGTTATCTTCATGCCAATGAAGAAATGATGCAGGTAGATACGGAGAATACAAGGGAGTCAGACCAGGAAGAAGATATAGGCAGACCATTTACTGAAGAAGAAACACGAAAATTAATGAAAGATATGCTCATAGCACAAGCCAATGGAGAATCAGTTAGGGGCTGCGCAAATCGCTTGGGAAATGGTAACAAGAGAATGCTGATACGTTATCAGAATAAATACCGCAGTATAATTGCACGGGAGCCTGAATATGTAGAAGCTATCATTAGGGAAATAGAGAAAGAAGGATTTTCTAGCTTTAATCCATATACCCGAAGTAGGATGTATAAGACAAGGCAAGTATCGACGTCGCCGTCTACACAAGCAAATGGGGGTCAATTGGTGGACTGGATAAGCCAGTTTGTATCCAATATACATAACACCCAAGTGGTATCCCTGCAAAACTTGGTAAAGGGACTTCTTGATCTTTCCAGCTTAGCTGTTGGTAATCAAAATTTGGCAAGTAGAATGGAGAAGCATAATCAGGAAATGCAGTCGCTGAGCAACCGAATTCTATTATTGGAAACCAGCTTGAACCAAGAGCGCAATGACAATCAGCAGATTCAGAGTAAGCTTCGCGAGTTAGTGG
>JAAZEK010000517.1 GCA_012512335.1 Clostridiales bacterium
AACTCCAGGTGGCCCTACAAAGCATAAAATAGGGCCTCTCATTGTTTGCTTAAGTTGTCGAACAGCAAGATATTCTATGACCCTTTCCTTCACCTTTTCCAGGCCGTAATGGTCTTCATCTAGTATGTGAGCAGCGTTTTTTAAGTCCAAGCTATCCTCTGTTTCTTCATTCCAAGGTAAATCTAGAATCCAATCTAAGTAGGTGCGAATTACTGAACCTTCAGCTGATCCTTGCATCATCTTTGAAAGCCGGTTTAGTTCTTTAGTGGCTTTTTCTTTGACCTCATCAGGTAGATTAGCATTTTCTATCTTTTCTTCATACTCTTCTATTTCCCCAGCCAAACCATCGCTCTCTCCTAATTCCTTTTGTATGGCTTTCAGCTGTTCTCTAAGGTAATATTCTCTCTGTACCTTGTCTACCTGCTTTTTTACCCTAAGACTTATCTTGTTTTCTATCTGCAAAATCTCTATTTCACGAATTAATATATCATACAGGATTTCAAGCCTTTCAACAGGATGAAAAGCTTCTAAAACCTTCTGCTTGTCTTCAGTTCTAACTAAAATACTTGCAGCAACAAGGTCTGCCAATTGGTTTTGATCCTCTAGGTTATTTACAGTAAGCAAGGTTTCAGGGGAAATTCTATTGCTCAATTTTACATAATCCTCAAAGCTGGAAAGAACGCTTCTAGAAACTGCTTCCAGTTGCAGCTCTATCTCTTCATCTTCATATTTTTGTGGAGTAGTAATCTCCACCTCGTAATAGGGTTCTTCCTTGGTATATTCAAGAACCTTGCCTCTTTCAAGCCCTTCTACAAGAACTCTTATGGTTTCACCTGGCAATTTAAGTAATTGCTTAATCTTTGACACTGTACCAACTTCAAAAATATCGTCTGATTCAGGCTCATCTATTTTCGTATCCTTTTGAGTAACTAAAATAATTTCCTGATCGTTAACCATAGCAGCCTCCAAAGCAGCAATGGAACGAGACCTTCCTACATCAAAATGAAGGACCATATACGGGAATATTGTTAAGCCTCGCAAAGGAAGCAAAGGTAAACTTCTTATCGCTTTGTCGCCCATTGGGGTTTTCACTCCTTATCACATTTGTATAAGCGTATTCTCATTATACTGAATTTTGTCGATATGTGCAATCAAAGCTCTTTTTAGTGGAGCCCGAAGCAATAAGAACGTTTGGTTCTGAAGCAAGCTTTGCTGTTACACTTTCTTCATCTAACTGGTTTAAAGAAAGGTCTATAAGCTCCTTTACCGTTTTTATAGGAATTATCCTGACTTTTTCTTCAGCAAAAATTTCTTGCCAGTTTTCTGCGGGAATAAAAACTCTTTCTATACCTGCTTGAGCTGCAGCTTCTATTTTTGCAGGCACACCTCCTACAGGCTTTATATCTCCCCTGATGGATATTTCACCTGTCATAGCAAGTTTGTTGTCAATAGTCGCCCCAGTAATTGCAGAATAGATGGCTACCATAATAGCAACACCTGCAGAAGGCCCATCAACTGGAGTTCCACCAGGAAAATTCAAGTGGATGTCATAATTACGGGGATCTAAGTGTAAGTATGTGCGAATTGCAGTTAGCACATTTTCCACGGAACCTTTAGCTGTACTCTTCCTTCTCATTTTCTTGCCTTCCCCGCCTATTTCCTCTTCGTCGACAATACCTGTAACAGTTACCACTCCCTTACCCTTCGCTGCATGAACAGCCGAAACTTCTATATCCATAACAGCTCCCAAATTTGGACCGTAGACAGCTAAGCCATTAACGCATCCTATTTGAGGACTATCTGATATTATCTTTTTTAATCGTGGAGAATAGTTTCCGTTATTGGCAACCCATTCCACATCCTGAGTGTTAATCGTATTACGCTCTTCCGTTAAGGCAATCCCACCAGCCAATTGAACCATATTGACTGCTTCACGGCCGTTATCTGCATAAGTGCTGACCACTGAAACTGCATTTTTTTCAATAGTAAAATTCCCTTTCTTTGCAGCATTCTCAGCTATCCAAGCTACTTCATCCTGTGTAAGTGGACGAAAAAATATTTCCAAACAACGAGACCGAATAGCAGGTGAAATTTCAGAAGGACTTCGAGTAGTTGCTCCAACTAATCGAAAATCTGCCGGGAGACCATTTTGGAAGATTTCATGAATATGCCTTGGAATATTGCTATCCTGAGAATTGTAATAGGCACTTTCTAAAAAGACCTT
>JAAZEK010000518.1 GCA_012512335.1 Clostridiales bacterium
CTTTCGATAGCTTGCATTCTTAATCTCACGTACCAGTAGAAAACCACTGAGACGTACACCGTATACAATGAAAAGGCAACATAAAAGTATACATGGAATATTCATTTCACCGCCATACATAAATAGCATTGCTACGCCACTTCCTGCGATAGCGAAACCATATCCTACGGACAAGAAATATACGAACTTATAAAATCCTACGGCTGATAATAGAGCACTTACTATAAAAATCACCAGCATGGATTGGGGAAAGGCAATGTTCCAGGCTTGAGAAAAGGTCATAGCTTAGCACCTCCTTTATATAGGTTGTTTACGTACTCTTTAAAGCTGAGCTTTCCGTATTGGTTGTCTCCCACCAGATCATTTGTTAATGTCCACCTAGAGAAACGGATGATAGCTTCCTTGCCATTCTTTTTCAGCTTATTGACGAATGCCAGAACAGAAAATAGCCATTCAGGAGCTCTCTTGATAACCGGAGTTTTACCTGCTGCTTCAAAGAACATGGTAGCCATTTCTTCATAGCTATATGTTTCTGTCCCACCTATGTCCAGGGTTTTGTTTTCATCGTCCAGGTTCAAAACAATGAAATCCGCTAGATCTGTAGTATCAATAACATTGGCATGTACAGCTTTATTACCTAGTAAGGTTACCTCGCCTTTTTCAATCATAGGCATGAAAACCTTGGCAATGTCATAGAAGTAACCTGTGGGTCGATAAATCATATAAGGAATACCACTTTTCTTCAGTTCTTCTTCAAACATGGCCTTTGCGTGAAGCATGGGTACATTTTTGTCACTATCTGCCTTGATTACGGAAATATAGGCAAACTTATTTACACCAACGCGTTTTGCTTCTTCCAGCAGGTTCAGATTTCCCTGATAATCAATTTGATAGTTGGTAAGGCTAGCTGAGGTTGCGGTAAGGCCAATTGTTGTGATAACCGCATCCATACCATCACATATACCAGAAAGGGAGGCCGGGTCCCTTGCATCAATTTCTTTTGTGGTGTATTTCCCCTCTATTTCAGGAATAGAACGTATCATCATGTCTGCCGCCACTACAGTGTGCCCAGCATGTACCAGTGCTCTTAAAATATCGCTACCTAGCTTCCCAAAGGCACCAGCAAGTAAAATCTTCAAATCCATCTCCTCCTTTTTTAATCTTTAATTTATATATTTCTTAATTACATGTATCTCTTGACTACACATATCTCTTGTTACTAAATTAACACATCTAATTAAAAGTCTTTAAGAAATACTCTATTATTACAAGTTTTTTACTTGTTTTTTTCCTTAGAGCGTTTATCATTGATGATATCCATGTGTTCTGCATCAATGGATTCCACGCCATTTTCCCTTGCCCAGGTAACACAACCCTTCAGTGCTGTGTTTAGAAAAATACGTGGTACTTTCACAAGCTTGGCACAGGCTTCATCGGTAAAAGTAATTTTGTCATCAATACGGTCTGCAGCGTAGCGAACAGATTGCAGGCTACCTTGTCGAACTGGGAGCAGTTCAGATATAGGTCTTCTAAATCGAGTATACCAAAAGTTTTTTGAATCCCGATAACCGTAATCCACTGGAACTCTAGGAAATCCCTTTGCTGATACACCATTGATGATAGTATCACGATATTTGGACTTCATTAGAATTTTATCAATGCGCAAAATGAAATGGGCACCAAACTCTGAGGTAATACCATTGAAATCATGGTAGGGAGGTGGATATCCATCCAATTCACCTGGTGCATCATCTTGAGCATTGTCTAAATCACGCATCCAGGTACACTCCATAACCTGAAAAGATTCTGCTACCACTTGGGGATAGTTGCCAGTGGGTTCGCTCTTAGCCATCAAACCATCTTCCAATGTAAACAAACAATCCTTCATTTTCTCCTCTGGTGTATCACCAGGAAAGCCCATCCGTACTGCTTCCTTAAAATATTTTTTGTTGTCTGGAATAAAGTTAATGCTACATTTACCGTTGCGCAAAATATTTTGAGCGGTATTAGATGAATTTCGGCAGCTCAATAGCATAGCATAATAATCCTTCCCAGCTATATAGTAAGGCTGCACCAGGGAATAAGGACCGAGAGTAGTCATACCACTTTCGGCTATAGTACCGATCATAACAGTGGGCATTGGGAAAAAGGCTGATGTTTGATAAAAATTGTCTACTATTCGCAGATCTTCAAAACTGCTCATGTAATCTCCTCCTGAATTATGATTTGATCTATGGGTATAGGCGGCCAGTCATTTCAGCTAGCATGGAATATGGAATATCTTTTTGCATTGCACAAGCTAAAACGGTTTCAGCAAGCAAAGGACACGGCTCTGCATCATCTTCATAACCAAAGCGTTCTAGTAATTCAGCCAATAAATTTGATAATTGACTACGTAACATTATATGACGCTGTCCAAAACCGTTTGGCATTCCTTTGTATTCCGTCCAAATAGGCTCATACTTGTTTGCATATTCTCTTATGGCATCATAAATAGCTATAACACCCTGTTCTACTGTTGGGACTGTTACACAGGCATTTTGCATAGCATTAAGGGACACTAGCCAATCCTCTGCCATTATGGAGGCAACGAGTATATCCTTACTTGGATAATAATTGTATATAGTACCTACCGCTATGTCGCATTGAGCAGCTACCTGTCGTAGTGTAAGTCCTTTATAACCTTTTTCAAATAAATATTTCTTGCTAATAGAATAGATTTTATCTTTGGCATTTGGAATCTGTTTTGCCATGATAATTTGCCCCCTACCTGTATATGAACATGTTCATATACAGAGTATAAATCATCGTTAAATAAATGTCAATGATAAAAATAATTTAATTAGTTTGTTATTTTTAGCTTAATCAGAAATAAAGCAGAATATACGTACTCCCTAAAGCACTTGCAGATTATCCCATCAATATAATAGGAAACTTCAATGTACACATGACACTATTTGAAAAGAAAACAAA
>JAAZEK010000519.1 GCA_012512335.1 Clostridiales bacterium
ATTGTGCTCAGGCCCATTTTGCTTACTAGGAAAGGGTCTTCGCCAAAGCTTTCTTCAACCCTTCCCCATCGTGGATCCCTTGCCAAATCCAAATCCGGTGAATTGGACAAATTAGTTCCCACAGAACGAGCCTCTTTAGCCCCAGCTTCAGCAACTTCCTTAACCAGCTCCGTATTCCATGTGCTTCCCAATCCTATTACCTGTGGAAAAATTGTCGCATCTGGACTTAGGTATCCATGCAAGGTTTCTCCAACTACAATTGCAGGTATGCCTGGTTTTGTATTGTTTATAATATAGTCCTGTATCTCTCTGATTAATTCAATGTTTCTTTCAGGGCCAAAACGCAAATCCTGAAATCCACCTATGCTATAACCATTAAAGGCTTTATCCGCCTTTTCCTTTGAAAATCTGCCTTCATCATCAATAAATAAACTGCTCGGTATCATTCCCATCTGCCATACTTTTTCCTCAAGGGTCATCTGAGAAATCAAATTTTTAATCTTGTTTTCGATTTCCTCATTGTAATGCTTGTTCAAGGCTGTTACCTCCTATGCGACAATATTTCTGCTAACAAATTCTTAGTTAACTCCACATATCATTTATAGTGTCCAGGGTAACCTCCACCAGCTTATCTCCGCTGTCAGGACCGCAGGTTGTTGAAGCAGGTTTGCTACTGTAGGATCCGCCAGCTATGGCTGCTTCTGTAGGTAGATAGCCCCCCGCTCCATTTGAAAGCTGGATAACAAAGGTTTGTTCTGATTTGGAACGAGCTTTAATTCGCATACCATATTCAGTGAACAGCTCAAAGGGATTGGTTGCAATCGCTATGTTACCAAGTCTAATAACATGCATATGAAACCTAAATACATCCGTCTTTTTCTGCATATCGTATCTTTTCAATACTCCCTGTGGTTCGAATAGATATACAACATCCTTCATTGTCATAGGATTTTCAGGAGAAAATTTAGCTGTATAATCGTCGATCAGCTTACGTGCCTCCTTATAATCCTCTTCTGTTACCTTTCGAATTGGAAGCTCCATATCTATAATTTCGTGCTTGAATACTGGGTTATTATCAATATAATTGCGGGCCTTTTTATACCCTCTAGCTACACAATCTGCAATTCGCTGTGCAATATCCTCACATTCCAGCGCCATATCAAAGTTGCGTAGAACCTCTCCTGTTTGTCCACCCCATAACTTAAAGGTCTTCTTATTGTTCTTGCTCAATCTCACTAAATCCAGAGGATTTTGATCACCGCCAGCCCCACAAAGTGAGAGTACATAGACATTTCCGAATTTTTCTCTAATTGCATTGCGAGTTGGTGCCCAATAATCAGCAGTGGTGAAGCAGTGTAACTCATATACCTGGGAAGGACAGGGAATATTCACTGCAACTCCTGTCAAATCACCGTTTAGATCCCAGGTGTAAAGCATGTCGGCAGTATGATCAGAAGTTCCCTCAAAACCCTTAAATGACGGGTCATCACATACTCCATACATAACTGAACGCTTTTGACCGTTTTCTTCGAATACAGGGCGACGGTTAAATGCAACAGCAGCATAATCTTGTGCATAGCTGATACCACCAGGTTTTCTAGTTTCCCATGCCTTGTTGACAACCTCACTTAGCTTTTCAACTAAGAAATCTTCAGCTTCATCACCGTAAAAAATGTCGTCAGGTACATCAATCTTGGGCATAATTTCTTCGGGAATAAACTGATTAATTCTTGTTTCTCCGAAGCTACTGGAATTGTGGGTATGGGTTACGCTAAACGACAATTTGTATATATCCAGCCCTTCGGTTCTTGCCAGACTCTTCTTAAGCTTATCTATAATATTCCCACGTATTCCTGTCATGTCTGCAGACAGTAGTATTGCTTGCTCATTACCATTCTCCAGCACAAGTGCTGTCGCTGTAATTGGATCATGTACATATTGTGAAACTCTTTGATACATTTGACCAGCATTGAATATGGGTCTGTCTGGTGTAATATTTATCTGGGACCAACCGACATTAATCCATCTTTGATTTGGCATATCATCCTCTTCTTTCTATTATCTAATTCAGATCGTTTTATTCACTATTAATGCATACATTTTTAGTACAGATTACCTGTTTCAATAATATCCACATCAACATCTAGAGCTCTAGTTGCTTCTGACAGATCATTATCAATGCATTTCACTTGAGTATCAACCAAAGAATCTTCAACCTTTAGGAATGTATGTGTTCCCTTTTCTGCCTGACATCCCTTCAGCCTTATGTCATCTGATGATTTGCATCGAAAGGCTGCCCCTATATTATCTTTTGGCTGACGCAATTTCACATCACTAAACTCTATGTCCGAGCTTTTGTCAATGAAAATTCCATCCCTCCAAACTGATGAGGGTTCATCCCAATGAATGTTAACATCCTTGAACACTATATTTTTCAAGTTTCTACCATAGAAAGCACATGGCATAGCTGGAGTGCCCCCCTTACCGTGGTATCCGAATAAAGAAAGGGGCTCTGGAAACTCATCTACATATGAACAATTTTCTGTTCCGCCATATATCTTCCAGTCCACATTATTAAATTTTATGTTCTTTATTGGTACCTCTGGTTCCCCAATGATTTGCGCTCCAGCCCATGCCTTTATTCTAAAGTTTGAAAAGCTTATATCCTTAAGATATGCAGGGGGAGTAGCCTCATTTCCTGAATTAATTTGAAAGGGTATCAGGGAGTCAATAGTAAAGTTCGAGAAATGTATTTGTTGAATGCCAGCGCCGTGTAAGGAACGAGTTGAATAACGTAATATCATGCTTATGGCTGTACGAGCTTCGCTTATCACTATGTTATCAAATCTGCAGTTTCGAATATTGCCATCCCCTACTCCTATTCTAAATGCGCAGGTAGGAGTACTAAGTACGCAATTAGTGACAGTCACATTTTCTGATATCATAGCGTTCTTTCCTAATCTGCGTTTGTTAGCACGTACTGTAATACAATCATCACCAGAGCGGATTATGCAGTCGCTTATGGTGACATTACGGGAGCAATCAACATCGATTCCATCTCCATTTGGGGTTGCTGCATGGTTTATAATGGTTAGTCCCCTAATGTGAACGTCCTCACATCCCAGCATAAACAAGTTCCAATAGGTTGAATTAATTAAAGATATGTTTTCTACATTTATTCTTTTACAGCGGCAAAGAAATACCATTTGACCTGGCCGCCATGAAGTAACAGGAAAATTTCCCCGTTTAAACCAATAATCCGATGTATCCCTCTCTTTGTCCAAATCCCCAAAGAATCGAGAGGAGTTTCCGTCTATGGTACCTGTTCCTGTTATCGATATGTTTTCCTGACAATAGCCGATTATCAAATGGGCACCAGTTACGTTCTCCGTTGAAAAAACATCATTCTCGGGAAAAACGTCATCTGAATTATAATCCTCACGGTCAGGACTACCTAGTATGGTAGCTCCTGCTGATAAATGAAGCTCTACATGACTTTTTAAATATATGGTACCGCTTAAATATGTACCGGATGGAAATACTACAGTTCCACCGCCTGCTAATTCACATGAATCAATGGCTCTTTGAATAGCTTGAGTATCCTTCGTTACACCATCTCCAGCTACTCCAAAATCATACACATTATAATATAGCTGCTTCATAAACTCACCTCTCTCATATCGAGTGAACTCGTTTTGTCTCTGGCAAAACATCGAGGATTCAGATGGAGTAGAGTCTCCATCTGAATTAATAAGAGTGAACGCGCCCTCAGTTACTTTTCACACCAAAATAATAAATAATATGGAAGCCTTTGCAAGAAGGATAGTCAACCGCTTTAGTTTGATTCGTGATTGCAACAGCGACTGGAATATATTTATTATTTTATCAAATCACTTCAATATCCAGCAGTTTACAGAAATCCTTTAATACCGCTGTATTGTCTCCGTATGTTACTATATAGTGCTGACTCATCACTTTTTGAGCAAAATCGTCTACAGCTGTGTCTAAGATAACCTCAAGACTAGGTAGCTGAGGTGATGGTTGATCCCAACCTACTTCCTCCCAGCTCCTTGGCTCTACTGCTTCACCAGTAACTATATGCATGGTATACTTGTCGCCTGTGTAGCCTAATCTTGCAAGCGTAACCCTTCCTGTCCTTACTTTAGAAACGTTCAGCATGCTTTCATTTAGCTTTCCAAAGCTTGAGGGTAACACCTTTAATGAACCATCTATCACTTCAAAGGGAACATAATCTGGCACACCAATTAGTAGTCTGTCAGGCATAAATTCATAAAATTCCATATATGCACTTATTTGTCCAGTGGAATAGCCAGTAATTAATTGAGTTACAGCTCCCAAGGTGTCGTTTTCTGGTACAGTATATTTACCCAGCTCATTAGCTATAAGCATAAAGACTAATGCTGGCGGGAAATTTAATAGCTTTTTCATTCCATCAACGTCAATTAGTGAAACTGCATCGTAATGGGATTCCTCTATTTTTTCCTTTATTGATAAATAGATTTTAGCACCATAGTGAAGCGATTCCCTATTTGGTTCCTTTTGAAAGTCCCATTCCTTTAGTACTTTTTCTACAATAAGGTCTACTTCTTCATCCTTGATATGATCCATTTTCTGTACTATTTCTAACATTTCAAAGAATTCAACCTCAACACCTAGCTTAGCTTTTAAGGATACACCTTCAAACATAGTTCCATAAAGTCGCATATCTCGGAAACCCATCTGACCTACCTTGCTTCTTTTCAGTCTGGAAATTGTGGTTGCAGCCTTTGCGAATGAAATAATTTCTTCTATTTTGGAGTCCGAATCAGGGAAATCGTATACATACTTAAACTTATAACCCATATCCTCCATTGGTTTTCTAATTGCAGTGGTTCCTGCCTGGGATGCGGTAGTAGACAGCTTACCGTAGTCATTTCTGCTGTTTCCAGCCAAACCCCAAAGAACCATAGGCTTCTCTTTGAATTCACTAATTACACGGATAACCGTATGGGAGGGTATCCAGCCAGTCAAACAAACAATTAAGAAATCAAATTCTTCTTTTTTCAAATCCCTAATTGCTCTTAGTGCTTCCTCGCCTTTTTCATCATCAGTAACTGACCCGGTGGTAACTAGACTGAAACCATTTTTTTCAAGTAACAGCTTTGTTTCAGCTGTCTTTTGATCTACCACTTCTCTTGGAGTGTTGACCTCTCCAAACCCAACAAATCCTGCCCTAAACATGCTACACTCTCCTTTTCACTAAATCGAATTGATAATCAAATAGTATACTTTTAGTTAAATCTTATATAATCTTCATGTAATTTCTTGAGTTGTCGCAGCTAATACTATGATAGTTTTCGAAATAATAAGTTCTAATCGCTTTGTCGTAAAATTTATAGACACTATCAAGCTTACTGCCTCTACCTTAATAACGTTTGTACTGGAAGTATATTATATGTATATGCTATTGTCAAGAGTTATTTCGAAATACACCCATGTATTATATTGTTAAACAATTCATTTCGAAACATGTTTATCCTACGTCAAGACTCCCACTTCTATAAGTGGTGAGTTCACTATTATTAGTTCTGGTGGAGTCGAGCATCCATCTGAATCCCCGATGTTTTACCAAAGGCAGTACGAGTTCATTTTAAGCTTTTCACTGACTTACGAACAACCAGCGTAGGCGGTAAAACAACATTTTGTATGACCTTGTACTCTGGTGATTCAATCTTTTTAAATAGCAATTTTACAGCGATTCTCGCCATTTCTTCTGCAGGTCCAGCTACACTTGTGATTTCTGGATTGTAATAGGCTGTAACACTTATGTTGTCTATACCTATCATAGATATATCCTCGGGCACATTACGACCTGAGTCAGTAATTGCTTTAATTGCACCAACAGCAATGTTATCGTAGGCGCTTAGGATGGCAGTAGGTAGATTATCTTCTTTAAGCATGTCAGTCATTAAGTCATAACCGCATTTTTCAAATCTTTCCTCACTTACCCGAATCCACTTTCTATTCATCTTTATATTGTTCGCCTGGAGAATTTCTATAAATGCTTCTAACCTAGCATTGGATAGTTCATCACCGATATAACCGATATCTGTATGCCCCAGTTCTAGCAAGTGATCAATTGAAAGCTTGATACCGTATTTATCATCAATTCTTATGCAATCATGTTCTTTTGTGCCTGAATTTTGCGCAATGACGACTAGAGGAATAAAGTTATCACCGTTTTTTAGCAGGCTGATAGTATCCCCAATTTCCAAGCTTTCTGTTATAAAGATGATACCCTTTACATTTGATTTAAGAAGACCTTCTAAATACTGGCCTTCGTTCTTACTATCAAAATCCGTAAAACCAATAATACAATAATAACCCTTCTTTCGCATTTCTTTGGTTATCATATTGACTATTTCGGAATAGTAACTACTGGTAATTTCAGGGCATATAATCCCTATGGTATTGAGACTATCTTGTTGTTTTGCTTTGTCTTTTCTGTTATCTTGTATCACATATTTATAGTCTAACTCGTCTGCGATTTTCCTAATATTTTTCATTGTTTGCTTGTTAATATCGGAGCTACCCCTAAGCGCTTTTGAGACTGTAGATACATTCACACCAGCGATTTTTGCAATATCCTTTAAAGTTGCCATATTGTTCGCCCACTTTCTCTAATAGTTAGGTATTATACTAATACTTCTATTTTATCGAAAATTGCATTAATTTACAAGTGGTAAATATAATTTTTTCGAAATATATGGCCTTATTGGTTGCTTTTTACAATAAAATAATAATAAATCATATGGAAAGAGCCTTTGCAGGAACGAATAATAGCATTTGCGAATATCAATCTTAGCGAATATCAGCAGAAAATCCGTTAAACACTTCCGCATGTCTGAACGTAGTGAGTTCGGAAGGTGTAGGATTTTCTGATGAGATGAGCTTTTGTTTGATTCGTGATGGCAACAGCGACTGGAATACATTTATTATTTTACTTCCAAGTGAATAGTAACCTCGTGCGTGTGAGGTGTCCATTTTTCGGGGTACTGGATACAGTGTACGGTTCAATCCATGTGTACATTTTTCGGGGTTCGGTTCATTCCAAGTGTCCATTTTTCGGGATACGGTTCAATCCATGTGTCCATTTTACGGGGTACGGTTCAGTCTGTCTGTGCAAAATTTCAAGTAATCCATAATAATCGAAGTGTTTTAGGCTTTTTTGAGCAAAATATCAAGTAGTGCATGGTTTTCTTCTGATTTTGCTTGGTTTTTGGCCGTTTCTGTGCAATTTTTCAAGTAGTGCACGGTTTTTATCAGATATTCTATGCATTAGTTGAATTTCTGCTCATAAATCGCTAAAAGCAACTGAAAACGGCTCAAAATCATGCACTACTTGAAATTCTGCACACAAAATGATGAAACCCTAAATCTTTCAGTTGCTTAATGCTTAAAACATCCAATAATATTCAATTTCTTACATATAATGCACGAATTAGTTAAATCCATCTATCCATCTATCTAAATCACTCAATATATATCACTCAATCTAAATCTCTATATCTAAATGCCATATCTAAATCTCTCAATCAGAAACTGCTCTAACTAAATGGCATAGCTAAATCTCCCAATCAGAAACTGCTATATCTAAATGCCAAATCTAAATCGCTCTATCTA
The DNA here is from genome assembly GCA_012512335.1 of Clostridiales bacterium. Classification (GTDB taxonomy): domain Bacteria; phylum Bacillota; class Clostridia; order Caldicoprobacterales; family DTU083; genus UBA5454. The sequence continues at coordinate 7,684 of JAAZEK010000519.1, forward strand.
AATCACTCTATCTAAATGCCAAATCTAAATCGCTCAATCAGAAACCGCTCTAGCTAAATGGCATAGCTAAATCACTCTATCAGAAATCACTCTAGCTAAATTCCGTAACTAATTCGTAC
>JAAZEK010000520.1 GCA_012512335.1 Clostridiales bacterium
AAAACACCTTTTACAGCATCAACTGGAATACCTGCTGTGACTAAGTGGTCAATAGGAGGAGTACCCATGTCTATGAAATAGTAACGACCACTGATTTCAATCATTGTACATGAGCATTTTCTATTTGGTTCTGGTACACCATGACTTGCTCCAATAAATTTAATTTTCATAACAGTAACCCCTTTCAAATATTCAATAGCAAACTAAGCGCAAGTTATTTTTTCCCCTTAGGTTTAGGATTATTAATATACTAAATATGTGCTCCAATAGAACGAAGATATGAAAGAGTTGTATCGGGCTCATCGCTAGTTACCAAACATCCACCTCTTTCAAAGGCTAATGCTAGTTCTTTCTTTGACTTGACACCAGTACACAACCATGGCTCTATACCATCAGCTATAAGAGAATCAAACCATTCCTGAGGACATACCTGGCTTCCAGTATTCAGCCAATTTCCATTCTCATCTCGTAAGATATAGTACATACATACACTAAATAATTTTGCATCTGGTGCTTCCTTCTCGCGCATGACAAAATAGGGGTAGAAACCTTGGAGCTTATATTTACCAGAGTATTTTTTATCTATGTATGCCAACACCCATGAGCTAAAGCTAGTGAATATACTTCGTTCTGCCGAACCGTATTCTTCAAGCATCTCAATAGTTTTATCAATCACCTTAGACGTCCATGCTTCTCCCTCTACGTCAGGATAGGTCTTAATTTCCAGGTTCAGCAATAAATCCGGATGCTTATTGGAAAAGTCAAAGAGTTCTGATAGTAGGGGTATTTTTTCTCCTTGACCTATAGTGAGTTCTCTTATCTCAGTGAGTGTTTTGTCAATAACAAGCCCAGTACCATTTGTTGTACGATCGACCTTATTATCATGAATCAATATCAAATGCCCGTCCTTGGTCATTTGAATATCAGTTTCCACTCCATCAACTCCAGCGTCTACAGCCATTTGAAAACCAGTCATCGTGTTTTCTAGTTGAGTTTCTCCAACTCCACGATGTCCGTATACCAACATTTTCTTTTCCATTATTCTCATCCTCCTGAAAAATAGCAGTATCTATACCAGGTTTCGTGTGGCGTCATCAACACTATAGTTTATAACTACCATTTCATGTCCATTCACTTTAGGAACGACTACATTCATGTACCCATTTTCATATGTAAATTCCAACTTTGTGTTACTTGGTTGCAAACTTACAGATGACGGCTCATTTTCCATTTTAACCGATAACGAAACTTGATATAGGGGAATTACATCCTCGATGGTATCCACACTCTCGAATCGTCTTTCTGGTATATAATGAAGAATATGAACAACATATCTGCGCTCAGCAGGCTGATCATTTAGGTAAATCTGCGCTGTTGTAGGAGCATTAGTTTGAATCAATTTTTCCGGTAGCAACAGTTTAAGAGAATTTAAAAACATTTGCTTATATGCTCGCAATCCGTGATTAGAGTACATACCAAATATGGGATGGCTGAAGTAGATTACATTGTTATTATGGGTGATGGCAGGATAACCGCTATCTTTTTCAACCGGTGTCTGATTGTGAGAACAAAAATGTTTATAACTGCGATTGAAATATGGATTATGAATTGATGCCAGAGATTCTGTCCCTGGTAATGGCTGAACCCAAAGACCCTGTTCATACATAACATACTCTGTGTCCATAAGCCCTTCACGAATTTGCTTGCCTGGTACGACATAATCAGGTGTGAATTCCGATTCGTGTACAAATCTAACTCCCATACTCTTGAGGGCAAACTCACTTTCAAAGGCATCCATTCCAGATTTATAAGACAAAATAAGCTTACCTCCCTGGGCTAGATAGGCCTCCAGCTTTTTCTTAAAACTTTCATTTAGGGTAATAATATCAGGTAAAAATATAATCTTATATTTATTGAAGTCCATTTC
>JAAZEK010000521.1 GCA_012512335.1 Clostridiales bacterium
GAAACAGTGAATTATAATGATGATATATATGCAGAGCTTATTTGTGATAGAAAAGGTATTCATGTTGACCCTTATATGCTAAGGCTTGTAGTTAAGATTAAAGGGAAATCAAAAATCATTCTGGTTTCTGATGCTTGCGTATTCGATGGGCCAGTTCCAGATGGCTATGAAGGAGCTACTGATATTAATTTTGACTTCCAGGGCGAAATTGCAGGTTCAAAGCTAACACTCGATGTTGCGTGCCACAATATGATGGTACATACAGGAGCGAGTCTCTGTGATGTGTTTAACTATGCTTCTACTAATCCAGCAAGACTGCTTGGTTTCACATCAAAAGGTAAAATTGATAAAGGCTTAGATGCTGACCTAATCATCGTGGACGACAAAATGAATATAGAATCTGTAATTTTAAATGGAAACAAGGTTAAGTGAGCTCGCTACTTATAGAAGTAGGAGTCTTGACATAGGATAGAGTAAATTGAAAAAGCAAAGTGAAAAAGCAAAGTGAAAAAGCAAAGTGAATAGAGGAGGATGGCTATGAGAGACATCAAGGAAATGCAAAAGATTGTTTTTGGGGAAGGTACAGATTTCGCTTTTAATCCAGCTGATTTTGTACCATTTAAAGACAGGGAGCTTGTTGAAAGGCTTCAAAAAATCAACGGAAAAGATTTAGAGAAGCATCATAACCCAGATTTTAAGATTAAGGTTATGATGAATCCTCATCCTGTAGTAATAGGAACTATTTTTAACAGAATTAAGGAATCTGATGATCAGAATAAAAAGTTCACCATAATCCTTGGAAATCCAGAACCAGACACCTATATTCCAGTTGCAGAATTGATTAATTATCACAGGGTAAACTGCAGAAATGTACATATTTTTGCTATGGATGAATGGGCGGATCAAGATGGAAATATCGCACCAGAATCCTATAAAGGTAGTTTTGCACGCTCCTTGTTGAAGTATTTCTTCTTCGAAATCGACGAGGATTTGAGAATGCCAATTGAGAACATATACTATCCTACCAATGCGAACATTAACGATTATTCTAAAATGATAACTGATTGCGGAGAAGGTGGAGCGGATTTATGCTCTTCAAGCCCTGGCTGGACGGGACACTGCGCATTTATAGACCCTGTTGATGACTGGACGAATGTAACAGATATGGATGAGTATCTAAATCAGCCTGCTAAAATTGCTAATGTTCATCCCATGACAATACTACAAAATTCACTTCATGGTTTGTTTGGACAATCTGGAAATATTGCTCAGGTTCCTCCTAAAGCTGCTACTGTTGGACCAGTAGACATCAAAAATTCCAGAGAGCGTATTGAAATTCACTCCTTATTAACTAACGGAACATTCTCATCATGGCAGAGAATGATTTCTAGACTAGTACTTCATGGACCAGTTACTCCACTTGTACCAAGCTCTATGCTTCAGTTAATGAAGACTCAGGTATATGTAAGTGATGAGCTGGCTGCTCCATTTGATTGCTGGGACAAGGTAGGGTATTAAAATGGGATATATAGCGATAGACCTTGGCACTACTAACATTAAAGTCTGCTGCTACAATACTGATATTTCGCCTTTATCCTTAAAACGGGTGAAGGTGAAATATATTGGTACAGGTGGCATAGTAGAGTTTAATGCAGATGATTATTTCCAATTGGTGCTACAAGCCATGAAAGAAAGCGTAGCA
>JAAZEK010000053.1 GCA_012512335.1 Clostridiales bacterium
CGCCACCTTTCTTTCTACTAATAATGAAGCAGGAGAACCGCCGCTGCTTCCCCCCTGCTTCCTACCAATTACGGTAAATGCTGTCCAGCCTCTCTATGTCCAAGTTTCCACTGCAAATATCTCTTAGTTTCCCTGTCAAACCATCCCAATCCTGGTTTGTTAGCAATTGGATTTCCACCATTTCACCATAAATCATTTCTTCGATTTCAATCCCAGGCTGTCTTAGAAAATGTTCTACACTACCCAGTTGATTGTAGTTTATAGTAATAATACCTCGACTGCTTAGCTCCATTTTCACTATTTCAGCTTTATCTATAGCCTCTACTGTTGTCCGGCTATATGCTCGAACCAAGCCCCCAGCCCCTAATTTAATCCCGCCAAAATATCTTACCACTATAATCAAAAGATTTTTCAATTCTCTTTGTATTAAGACCTGTAAGATTGGCATCCCGGCTGTGCCCCCTGGTTCTCCATCGTCTGAAAAACGTTGAAGCAAGCCATCTAAGCCGATTACTGCACCATAACAATAATGAGACGCATTGGGATACTTTTCCTTAGCATCGTCTATACACAAGTTAATTTCATCTTCCGAGGTCAGAGTATAGGTCAAGCCGATGAACCTGGATTTCTGTATGACAACTTCCTGTTCAATATTTTTTGCCAAAGATAAATATTGTCGAGTTGACATGTTTTAGTCTCATCCTTTCGTTAATAAGCTTCTGGTCATTGACCATCACTTCAAGTGGTGGTTTGATTTAGCCATATAAGGGCTGATTGCTTGCTACACTGATATCATTGTATCATAAAAAGGGTTTTATGGGGATTAACTAGTGAGAAAGTAAAAAGCGCTTGATATCATATCCAAACGCTTTTTTACTCACTTTATCCTACATCAATACTCCCACTTCTATAAGTGGCGAGTTCACTTGTTTTAGTCAAAACCAATCCACTTAGTTTTTGTTGTCACATCTTCCCTCGTGCCAGCTGGAGATACATCAGGAAAACCGATTGGCACAATTGCTGCAATCTCTTGAGAATCTGATAAAGCCAAGACTTCTCGGGTTATCGGAGAGCTGCAAACCTCTCCGCTAATCCATACAGTCCCAAGACCTTCTTCCCAAGCAGCCAGCATTAAATTTTGGATTGCTGCACAAGCTGCTTGCATTGACTTTTCGGTCTTTTCATCATCGCCTTCAAAGGTATCGTAGACTACAGTAATGTGCATCGGAGCACCACCGAAGTCTTCTGCGTACTTTAGCATCCCTGCTTTTTGTTCGGCAGGTATGTACGGGGCATTTGGTATGTATTCTTGCATAGCATCAGAAAACACCTTACATACCTTGTCTACAGCATCTCCTTTGGTAACTACAAAACTCCATGATTGAATATTACCATTAGACGGTGCCCAGTTGGCAGCCTCCAACACCTTTAAAAGCTGTTCTTTAGGTACCTCATCTGCTTTATACTTTCTTATACTTCGCCTGCTCTTTATAGCATCTAATAC
>JAAZEK010000522.1 GCA_012512335.1 Clostridiales bacterium
ATTCCATACAATCTGTTGCTGTAGTTCCTGTAGGCTTAACTGGTCATAGAGAAAATCTTGACATAGTACAAGCTTTTACATCAGCTCAAGCAGCAGAAGTCGTGGATCAAATCGAAAAGTGGCAGGGGTACTTTCGTTCTGAGATAGGTACGGGTTATGTGTATGCATCGGATGAGTTTTATGTTAAATCAGGGAAACCCTTCCCTTCCTATGATTCATACGACGATATGCATCAGATAGAAAATGGAATAGGCTTAACAGTGCAATTTATGACTGAGTTTGATGATGCCTTCATTGAAGCTATTAAGAATTCTGAATGCAAGGAGATAGCTGATTCTAGGGTTTCTACAAGGCAGACTGTGGTCACCGGAAAATCCGCTTTTACTATCTTGTCAGAAATGGCAGACAGAGTAAACCAGCAATTTAATATGGATATTCAGGTCGTTGCTGTAGAAAACCGTGTGTTTGGTTCCAGTGTAACTGTAGCAGGCTTGGTAACTGGTAGCGATATAATTAAGGATATTCAAGGAAAAAAGCTTGGTAAACGAATTTTGATACCTGAAACTATGCTTCGGAAGGGTGAGGATGTATTCCTGGATGATATAACAGTTTCACAGGTCATGGAAGAGGCAGAAGTTCCAGTTATTGTCGTTCCCGTCCGTGGAGACGAATTTTTGCATGCATTACTTAATTATTCTTTTGAGGAGGTGAGATAATGGCAAAACCTATTGTAGCTATTGTAGGCAGACCCAATGTAGGAAAGTCCACTTTGTTTAATCAGTTGGCAGGGAAGCGGATTTCCATTATTGAAGATACTCCCGGTGTTACTCGGGATAGAATATATGCTGATTCTGAATGGTTGAATACACATTTTACCATGATTGATACTGGTGGCATTGAGCCAGGTAGCCAGGATGAATTATTGCAGCAGATGAAATATCAGGCTGAAATTGCCATCGAAACAGCAGATGTCATACTTTTTATAGCCGATGCCAAGGAGGGGATTACCTCTACGGATCGTGATGTAGCGGACCTTCTGCGTAAATCTGAAAAGCCTATTGTACTTGCAGTTAACAAGATTGATACTCAAGAAGAGGAATCCAATCTTTATGAGTTTTACAACCTTGCCATAGGAGATCCCATGTCCATATCAGCTTCTCATAAAAGAGGAATCGGAGATTTGCTGGATGAAATAGTAAAACACTTCCCTGAAGGTGAACATCTAGAGGAAGATGACGATGTTATCCATATTGCAGTGGTAGGTAAACCTAATGTGGGCAAATCCTCATTGGTTAACCGTTTGCTGGGGCAAGAAAGAGTCATAGTGAGTGATATACCTGGAACTACACGAGATGCTATTGATACGCCTATCGAAATAGACGGCCAGAAATATGTCATTATAGACACAGCAGGTATTCGTAGGAAAAGCCGAATTGATGACACTTTGGAACGTTATAGTGTAATTCGCGCCTTAGGTGCAATCCGTCGCTGTGATGTAGCATTAATTGTTATTGATTCTAGTATGGAAGTGACAGAGCAAGATACTAAAATTGCAGGGCTAGTACATGAAGAGGGCAAGGGCTCTATTTTAGTTATGAATAAATGGGATACAATTGAAAAGCAAACAAATACCATGAACCAATATCGGCAGAGGCTGATGAATGACTTAAGCTTCATGACCTATGCTCCAAGTGTATTCATTTCTGCAAAAACTGGACAGCGGGTGGAACGTATTACAGAGCTTATAAAGTATGTATATCAGCAGTGCACATTCCGCATCTCAACAGGTGTTTTAAATGATTGTTTAGCGGACGCTATAGCTGTAAATGAACCGCCATCTGACAAAGGACGACGTTTGAAGATTTTATATGGAACTCAGGTTTCTGTAAAGCCACCTACCTTCGTACTTTTTGTCAATGATCCGGACCTAATGCATTATTCTTATAAACGTTATCTCGAAAACTATTTCCGAAAAACTTTTGGTTTGGAGGGGACACCTCTTCACATCATATTAAGACAGAAAACAAAATAGGGGGAAAGCATTATGGTTAAATATATTTTAGTAGTTGTTATTGGATACATGATTGGGAATTTCGCTTCATCCTATTTCGTAGGTAAGCTAATGGCCAAGATTGATATTCGTGAGCATGGCAGTGGAAATGCGGGAGCTACCAACATCTTTCGAGTGTTAGGAGCTAAAGCAGGCACTATTGTTTTTATAGGAGACATTCTCAAAGGGATACTGGCAACGGCCATTGGCCTTTGGATAACAGGCGACAGGGTAGGTGCAATGCTGGCTGGAATAATGGCCGTTGTAGGGCATAATTGGCCAGTTCTGTTAAATTTCAAAGGTGGCAAGGGCATAGCAAGCTCCTTTGGGCTGATTATTGTTTTGTTTCCTAAGATTGCATTAATTCTTTTTGCAGTAGTCGTACCGTTGATGTTATTAACAAGATATGTTTCCTTGGGTTCGATTACAGCAGCAGTCCTGTTTCCTGTTTTACTAATAGCATATCAAGAACCATTGAAAATTATTTTGTTGGGTTTCGTGGTTGCATTGTTAGCTATATTGCGACATAAGGATAACTTAGTAAGATTATGGGAAGGAAAAGAAAACAAAATCTCATATAAGCGATCAGGTAGGTGAAATTTTATGACTCAGCAGTTGTCAGACAACAAGAGTAATGAAAGTAATCGGGATAAAAGCAATAACAATGAAAATAACAATGAAAATAAAATAGCAGTATTAGGTGCAGGAAGTTGGGGGACCGCGTTGGCGGTCCTTCTTGCAAAGAAGGGCTATGAGGTAAAGCTTTGGGTTTATCTGAAAGAAGAATATGAAGCTATTAAGA